>CAMUHA010000167.1 GCA_947088515.1 uncultured bacterium | reverse complement strand
TCATATGAATCACACCTGCCCCTGTGTAGAGCTATCTATTTCCCGATAGCCCCTTATTTAATGCCATATGAAGGGACAAGCAGCATACCGAAAAACAAAAATACAAAGAAGTATAAAGCAATTATTGTGTTCCAAAACCGATTTCCATGGCTTAGAAGGATAATATCTGGTAAAATCATATTATCAGGTTTATAATTACAGTATGGAAGATGGAAGTAAATAACCGGCATGGGTGCAGGCTGGTTAAAAAGTCAATAAAAACAGCGGACGTCTGGATAAGGGCTTATGGCCGGCTATAAGTATTAAAAAGACGCAGCGGTAAATACGGAGGATTGGATATGGACAGTAACAAAATCATTGCTCCCATGAGCAGAATTCATATGGTGCCAATGGATGTGATAAACGGGTATGAGGTCCGTACAGGAATGTATGATATTAACGGAGCTACGGCGATACCCTGCGGGGTGAATTTTACGGTGTATTCTTATGGGGCGACTTCCTGTGAACTGCTTTTGTTCAGGCGTACGGAGGAAGAGCCTTTTGCTGTGCTTAAGTTCCCGGAAAACTACAAAATAGGAAAAGTTTATTCCATGATTGTGTTTGGGCTTAATATTTATGATTTTGAGTATGCCTACCGTATGGATGGCCCCTATGCGCCAAAGGAAGGACTGCTGTTTGATAAAAGGAATGTGCTGCTTGATATTTATGCCAAGGCGGTGGCGGGACAGCGTGTGTGGGGAACGCCGCATAAAGAGGGGATTGCTTATAAGGCAAGAGTGGTTAAGGATGATTTTGACTGGAGGGAGTATACTCAGCCCCTTACGCCCATGGAAGACCTGGTGATATATGAGATGCACGTGAGGGGTTTTACCCAACATTATTCTTCTGGGGCGAAGCATCCGGGGACTTTTGCAGGCATTAAGGAAAAGATACCTTATTTAAAGGAGCTTGGCGTTAACGCGGTGGAGCTGATGCCGATTTTTGAGTTTGATGAAATGAAGGATTACCGGATGGTGGATGGAAAACCGGTAATGGATTACTGGGGGTATAATACAGTCAGCTTTTTTGCCCCCAACAGCTCTTATACGGCAGGCCGGGAATACAACAGGGAAGGAACGGAACTGAAAGAATTAATCCGTGCCCTTCATGAGAATGGAATTGAGTGTATTCTGGATGTGGTATTTAACCATACGGCGGAAGGCAATGAGATGGGAAAATGCTTTTCCTTTAAAGGATTTGACAACAATATTTATTATATGCTGACGCCGGAGGGCAGTTATTACAATTTTAGCGGGTGCGGTAATACGCTAAATTGTAATCATCCTATTGTCCATCAGATGATCCTTGAGTGTCTAAGGTATTGGACCACTGTTTATCATATAGATGGGTTCCGGTTTGACCTTGCAACCATTCTGGGACGGAATGAGGACGGTTCTCCTATGAGTAAGCCGCCTCTTTTGCAGAGCCTTGCTTTTGATCCGATTTTGGGGAATGTGAAGCTGATTGCGGAGGCCTGGGACGCCGGGGGGCTGTATCAGGTGGGAAGCTTCCCCTCCTGGAACCGGTGGGCGGAGTGGAATGGCAGGTATCGGGATGACATGCGCAACTTCCTGAAAGGTGATTATGGCATGTGGGAAATTGCCGCAAAGAGGATAACAGGCTCGGCGGATATTTATAACCCCAAATGCAGGGGAAGCAATGCTTCCGTTAATTTTATTACCTGCCATGATGGGTTTACCTTGTGGGATTTATATTCTTATAATCAGAAGCACAATGAGGCAAATGGCTGGAATAATACAGACGGCAGTGATGATAACCGGAGCTGGAACTGTGGCGTGGAGGGCGAAACGAAGGATGAGGAGGTTCTTGCCCTGCGCAGACGTCTTGCCATGAATGCGTTTGCAGTGCTGATGTGCAGCAGAGGGACGCCTATGTTTTTTGCCGGGGATGAATTTTTAAATTCCCAGAAAGGCAATAATAATGCCTACTGCCAGGACAATGAAATCTCTTGGCTGAACTGGGAGGATAAGGCAAAGAATAAAAAGCATTATGATTTCTGCAGATATATGACAGCATTCCGCAGAGAACACCCGGTGCTTCGCCGCTTTTCGGGACACAGTGAGTGCGGCTTTCCGGAAATGCAGGTATCTGGCATAAGTGAATATTCCAGAGTGCTTCGGGTAATCTATGCAGGACGGAATGAGGAAAATACAGAAGATGATATTGTATGTCTGGCGGTCAATGTGTATTGGGAGGAACAGGAATTTGAACTTCCCTCTTTGATGGAAGGAAAGGGCTGGTATATGGCGGTTGATACCAGCGGAAAATATCTGCCTGCCTGTATGCCGGGCAAATACGGAATGGAGCGGATGGCGGAAAATAAGGTAAGAATACCGGCGCGGAGTGTATATATTCTGGTTTCGTAGGCATGAGGGATGTATGAAAAAGAGAATGCTTTGACAAAGTGGAGGAAAAATGGAATGAATTATTTAACGGTTGATTTATATAAGGATTTTGAGTGTGTGGCTGATGCCTGCCTGAATACTTGCTGTGGAGGGTGGCGGATAGAGATAGACGAAAAAACGTACCAGAAAATGGTTGACAATCAGGAACGGCTGGGGGTTCCCGCCAAAGAATGGATTTCGCAAGAGGATGATACCTATCTTGTCAACTTGGACGAAAATGGACGATGTCCCATGCTGAATGAAAATAATTTGTGCAGGATTGTTCTTAAGCTTGGGCCTGAATATCTGTGTACTACCTGCATGGGATATCCCCGCAGCTTAAGGATTTTCGGCAATGTGATTGAAGGACAGCTGAGTATGTCATGCCCGGAGGTGATTGCCAGGCTGATGAAGAAGCCGCAGGTTCAGTTTGACCTTACAAATGATGAACGTCCAGCCTATCCCTTTTCCCATACAGCATTGTATCTGTTTGCTTCTTCAGTCCGTACCTGCATTGTGGACCTGTTGCAGTACCCGGCAGACGTATCGCTGGTAACAAAACTATTTGCTTTTTTTGATATTTTGAATAAAGCGGTTATCTCTTTTAAAAACGGACAGACAGATTTTGAACTGTTTCAAGAGGAGATTGGACAATATTTTCTGGAAGAAACCTTATTAGCTCTGGATAATTGTCTGATGCAGGGGATCAATGAGAGCAGCAGGTATCAGTTCCTTTTGCATGTGCAGTCTTCCTTGGAGGAGAGAAGCGGACGTTTTCAGGAGCTGGTCTGTCAGGTAAGGGAATATTTTGCAAAAAATAATGCAGATGCTTTTGCGGAGCATATAGACAAATTTAAGGAAGCCATTGCAGAGTACGAGAGCTTTTATATTAACTACTGGGTGTATCATATTTTTTTGGATGCCATGATAATCCCTGATTATGAAAATGTATTAGAAAGATTTATATATACAGCGGCGGAATTTTGCCTGACCCAGACCATAGCGCTGGTGTCATTTGTCAACAATGGCGTTCTTGATAAGGAGGAGTATATTTACATAATCTCCAATATGAGCAGAATGATGGAACACAATCATCTGTTCAGGGAAGAACTGACCAAACGGCTGGATAATTTTCATGCAGCCAGTGCAGCAGGGGTTTTAATGATGATTATTGCCTAAAAAATCCGCTCTTTTATAAAAAGAGCGGAAATATCAGTAAAGGATTGAATCCCTGTAAATAATGGCAGGATTGATGTAGGTAAGCTCATAAGGGGCATCTGCATATTCCATACGGTAAATAATTTGCATGGACAGCCGTTTCCCAAGCAGGCTGGTGCGGACATCGGCGGTGGTAAGCTGTTCGGAAACGTTGGTATATTCCAGGCTTCCGTCAAAACCAGTAACCAGGATGCCTTCCGGAATGCGGCTTCTGTGTTCGGTAAAATAAAGCTGCAGAAAATGTGTAATGTAATCACTGGCACAGATAAACGCTTTAGGGAGCTTTGGGAGAGAATCCAAAAAGCTGCTAAGAACCTGATAATATGAATCAATATGGATGCTGCGGGTCATGCAGCATTCTTTTTTAATTTCCAGATGATTGTCCTCCATACATTTGCAAAAGCCATGATAACGGTCTAAATTGGTACGGGCGTACTGGATATCTCCAATAAAGCCAAGGTCTGTAATGCCTCTGTTAATTACTGATTGGGTAATCTGGTAGATGGAGTGGTATCCTTCTAAGAGAAGCAAATCCCCTTTAAGGGTCTCTGTGCCAATCTGGGGAACTGTATCTAAAAAGACTTTGGGAAGCCCCAGGTCATTGATAAGCTGGATGATTTTTTCGTCATAAACATTTAAAATAACCGCTCCTTGTATGGTTCCGCCGGTAAGCACAGAGGGCAGGATAAAATCATCATCATAAGAGGAGGGCATATAAGTATAAAGAAGATTTACATTGTGACAGGATAGCTCCTGGGCCATACGGTGAATAATATTGGTCCAGAAGGTGGAGGAATCCGGTCTTGAGACAATGACTGACACAGTCCGCTCTTTTTCAAAACAGGAAGGTTCTGTGCCTGCCCTTGTGTAGCCAAGTTCTTTTGCTTTTTCCAGAATACCCTGCTTTAGGACAGGGGAAACTCCAGAATGGTTGTTAAACGCCTTCCAAACTGTGACACGTGAAATACCCAGGGCATCAGCGATGTCCTGCATTGTAATTTTGCTCATATTCGACTTCCCCCCAATCATTCAAATTAACATTTGTTAATTAGTATCAGTATAACAGCTTTTATTTTATCTGACAATATTAATTAACAAATGTTAATACGTGTAAACTAAAAAAAATTTACCTAATCGTGCATACAGATAAAAATTATGTAGGAAAAGTATACAAAAAAAAATTCATAAATTTATTTATAATAGAAAATGCACAAAATTAGAATAATAAACGATAAGATTGTATTGACAAAGTGGGTATATAATATTAACATTTAGGTGCAACAAAAGTTGCCGCAGGTACACCTTAATCCGGCCGCCTGACAATGGCGGAAACTAATAAGGAGAAGGCGGCTACTCAATTAATTTGTGTGGCCATAAGCAGGAGGTAAGCACAAGGAGAAAGTGGCTTGGTTGTGGCCAGATGGAGGCTGAATATGAGCAAAATTATAGGACAGTCCCTGCCGGGTATTCCATGGGAAGAGAAGCCGGAGGGAGAAAGATTACCGCTGTGGCGTTACAGCAAAAACCCTATCATTGACAGGGAAGGAAATAAGATATCCAACAGTGTCTTTAACAGTGCAGTGGTGCCTTTTGAAGACGGCTATGCAGGGGTGTTCCGGTGTGACAGCAGGTCTGTCAGCATGGATATTTTTGTGGGCAGAAGCAAAGATGGAATCCATTGGGAAATTGAAGATGAACCGGTTAAATTTGAGGGAGCGGACGAAGAGGTTTTAAAGAGAGAGTTCCGTTATGACCCCAGAGTGTGCTTTATTGAAGACAGATATTATGTTACCTGGTGTAATGGATATCATGGTCCTACCATTGGCGTTGCTTACACCTTTGATTTTAAGAAATTTGTACAGCTTGAAAATGCGTTTCTTCCATTTAACAGAAACGGTGTGCTATTCCCAAGAAAAATTAACGGGATGTATATGATGCTTAGCAGACCCAGTGACAATGGCCATACGCCTTTTGGGGATATTTTTATCAGCCAGAGTAAGGATATGGAGTTCTGGGGAAGACACCGTCATGTGATGAGTCCTTTTAAAGAGGATTATTCTGCATGGCAGAGCACCAAAATCGGCCCAGGCCCTATTCCAATTGAAACCGATGAAGGATGGCTTCTGATTTACCATGGGGTAATCACTACCTGCAGCGGCTATACATACCGTATGGGTGCGGCGCTGCTTGATTTGGATGAACCCTGGAAAGTATTGCACCGTTCAAGGGATTATATTCTCTCTCCCAGGGAATATTATGAGTGCGTAGGCGATGTGCCTAACGTGATATTCCCCTGTGCGACTCTTGCAGATGCTGATACAGGCAGAATTGCGGTTTATTATGGATGTGCGGATACGGTGACAGGTATGGCATTTACCACAGTGGATGAACTGGTGGCATATGTAAAGGAACACCGTATGAAATAACTGCCGGAAGGCATGGCATCAGCTTTAGATAGTGGGAGCAGCTACGGTATTTATGGTAAGAAAGGGTTTAATGATGGATTTTTTGGATAAAAGAATCAAAGTAATTTGTGACCAACTGAATAAATTAAAGGTAAAAAAGAAGTTTCCTGTTGAGAAGTGGCAGTACAAAGAAGGAAATTTCATTCATCCTGCAGACGCCGAAGGGGATGGAAATCCATGGCAGGAGTTTGACAGTAAAACCATGCACTGGTATGGAAAAGACCGCCATTACTGGTTCAAAACGGTTTATACTGTGCCCAAGGAGCTGGCCGGGAAGCGTATCTGGCTGCATGTAAGCACCCAGATTGACGAGTGGGATGATGCTAAGAACCCCCAGTTTCTGCTTTTTGTAAACGGAAAAGCCATTCAGGGGATAGATATGAACCACAGAGAAGCGCTGCTTCCGGGAACTGTGCAGGAAGGGGAAGAAATTCTGTTAGAGCTTCAGGCTTACACCGGAATCCTGCACACGGAGTTTAACTTAAATGCAGTGATTGCAGATGTGGATGATGAGATAGAAAAGCTTTATTATGACCTGTGGGTGCCCTTATCGGCATTTCCCCGTATGGATAAGGATGATAAGAACAGAAGGGATATTGAAGATATTTTAAATGACACTATCAATTTCCTGGATTTGCGGACGCCTTATTCTGACAGCTTTTATGAGTCTTTGAGGGAGGCTTCCGATTACATTGACAAGACCCTGTATTCAGACCTTGCAGGTTATCGGGATGTGATTGCTACCTGTATCGGACATACCCACATTGATGTGGCATGGTGGTGGACCGTAGAGCAGACCAGGGAAAAAGTAGGAAGAAGCTTTGCCACAGTCTTAAAGCTGATGGAAGAATATCCCAACTATAAATTTATGTCCAGCCAGCCTCAGCTGTATGCCTTCTTAAAGGAACGTTATCCGGAGCTTTATGAACAGGTAAAGGAACGGGTAAAGGAAAAACGCTGGGAGCCGGAAGGCGGCATGTGGGTGGAGGCAGATTGTAATCTGACTTCCGGGGAATCACTGGTGCGTCAGTTTATGCACGGCAAGAGGTTCTTTGTTGAGGAGTTTGGTGAGGAAGCCAACAGCCGGATTTTATGGCTGCCGGATGTATTTGGTTATTCAGGCGCGCTGCCCCAGATTATGAAAAAGTGCGGAATTGACTACTTCATGACCACAAAACTGGCATGGAACCAGTTTAACAAGGTTCCTTATGATACCATGATGTGGCGGGGAATTGACGGCACAGAGGTGCTCACTCACCTGATTACCACCTTGGATGTGGGACAGCCGGTGGAAAACTTCTTCACCACCTACAATGGAAGGCTTCACCCGGATGCCATTATGGGCGGATGGATGCGCTACCAGAATAAGGATATTAACAACGATATACTGATTTCTTATGGATATGGAGATGGCGGCGGCGGCCCCACAAGAGAAATGCTGGA
>CAMUHA010000166.1 GCA_947088515.1 uncultured bacterium | reverse complement strand
GCGGTACCACCTAAATTCAGGAACTTCCTGCACTCCGGTACAAAGCTCTCACCCTATACCTTATCTCTGTAACGGGAGAACCCGGCATAGCCTAATGAATATCCCATTCGGTATGCTGCTCCAGGGCCGGTTCATCATTCTCCGCCAAAGACTCGCACCTGCCGTCTTCTCTCTGAAGCGCTTCCAATGATTACTATTTCCTTTCATAACAGTTGACTTATTTTAGCAGGGTGAACCTTATATTGTCAATCTTTTTTTGTCCGGAGAATTAACCTCACACCCAAATCATATTCTCACGGAATGCGCATTCCTGACCTGTGAAAAGTAACATTTACTTTCAAACACGCTCTAATTTTGTTCACCTCTTCTTTATGGGCAGAAGCAGGTCAACCTGACCATCAATCCCATTTTCCGGCCATCCCATATGAGATGAATATACGCTGTTTAGATATTCCTCCATACATCCGCTCATATCTTTCCTGTCCCTGCCATAGAAATCCGCCTGATAAGTTTCATTATTTTTTGCCCATTCCACAAGAAAATTCCATTCATGAAAATCCGGAAAGCTGATGGTATATGCCGCATAAAGTCCACCGGAAAACTGTTTTTTTACCAAAGGCGCCTCCACTTCCATATCATCAGGAATCGTTAACCACTCTTCATAGCCATGATAACCACTATCCGGTTCCGGATCTGGATTATTAAATCCAAACAAACGGGCATCCGGCTTTCTTCCATACAAATTGTTGGTACGGATAAACGTATTCATAACTTCTCCAACAGTTTCCTCCGGGTCGTCTCCTGTAAACTGATACGATGCTACCGTACAGGGAGGCAGTAGCATGATTCGAACATTTTTTCCCTTTTCCGCCATTTCTTTTGCAATACTCATTTGATGTTCCTCCTTTAAATGATGTTTTTCCAGAGGTAGAAATTTTGTTAATTCCACAATCGCATTTTCCTGTATCAAATCCATATAATTCGTTTCCGAAGCATTATCCCGCAGTAATTTTAGTAATTTTTCCATCACCCTTTTCATTGTACAAATTGACATTGCATTTTCGTCCATAGCGTGAATTCTTGCTTCCAGGATACAAATGGCTTCTTCTCTGTTTCCGTCTATCATACGCTGAATTTGTTTTAATGGTATTTGCAGTTTTCGCAGTATAATAATCTGCTGTATTCTTTTAACCGCATCTGCATCATAAATACGGTAAGCATACCCCTCCTTTCGCGTACTTTCAACCAGACCTGCTTTTTCATAATACCGCAGCATTCGGGCAGACACCTGAAAACTGGAAGAAACTTCTCCGATTGTCATATTATCCATATTTCTCCCCCTGCATATCGCAAGCGTCCCTTGCGATACTGATTTAATAATAGGTTTTCCTCCATGCACTTGAGTATAAAGCACGACATCGTGTTACAGTCAACAGCGATTTTACAGACTTTTATATGATTTTTGTAAAAAAGACAACAACGAAAGCAAACGCAGAAACCCTCTACGGTTTCATTGCAAGAGTTGCCATATATTGCGGGGCATATTCCCGGATTTTTGAACCCCCTTCCCCATCCCGGTCTTCATACAACGCTTTTAGCGTAAAACCAGCCTTAAGCTGCCCGCCAATCTGTTCTTCCATAGTATGGCTAAACTGTATGCCTTCCCCATTCCTTGCCATAGACTCAAAACGCTCCTCCGACATTTTCAGAGGATTAAAAGGCAGGTGGTTTACTACCGTCAGAGGATTGTCATCTTCAAAAAGAAAACTCAGTCCATTGTCAAAACCTGCAAGCTGCCGCCCGCCCTTTTTCAGGATACGGAAACATTCATTCCAGATATGATACACATCTTCCACATAGCAGTTAGAAACCGGATGGAAAATAAGGTCGAACGTTTCATCCTCAAAAGGCAGACGTTTTGTCATATCCCCCTTTATGATTTCTATGGAATACCCTTCACGCTCCGATACCATCCGTTCTGCCCCAAGCTGACTGTCAGAATAATCAAAAACCGTACATATTGCTCCCAGCTTTGAGAATACAGGCATTTGCTGTCCTCCCCCGCTGGCAAGCCCAAGCAGCCGTTTTCCCTCCAGACCGTCAAACCACTCATGGGGAACTGTAATACATGGCGTCAGATAAACGCCAAAGTTTGATTTGTCTGTTTTTAAATACGCGTCATGTGAAATAGGCACAGACCATTCACATCCATTTTTTGCCCATAAATCCCATGTCTGGGAATTAATCTTTGTATAATCCTGCATTTTTACCTCCCAGGTATTTCCCTTTACAACGTTAACTATAAGTTCTCTGATACAATATCCGCAAATCCGCATCCTACAGTCCGGGCCAAATCATCCGGCGATAACTCTATCTGGAATCCAACCTTCCCCGCACTGACAAACATTTCTCCATACTGCTTCGCCGTTTCATGAATAAAGGTGGGAAATGCTTTCTTCATCCCAACAGGCGAACAGCCGCCATGAACATAACCTGTAAGCGGTAACAGCTCCTTCTGCTTTATCATGACAACGGCTTTCTCTCCGGCTGCTTTTGCGGCTTTCTTCAAATCCAGCTCTTCCTTTACCGGAACCACAAAAACATAATACCATCCGGACTTTCCCTGTGTCATGAGCGTTTTAAATACCTTGTCTGCATCTTCACCAAGAATTGCAGCAATCTCTTCCCCGCTCATAGACGCATCTGGTTCATAAGTATGGCTTATATAAGATATTTTTTTTGCATCCAGTATGCGCATCACATTGGTCTTATCATTGTTTTTCATCTCTTGCCTTCCTGCAACAATATATCCATCATTTCCAGTGGATTGTCTGCCGCTTTTACATTGCCCATTGCTCTAATGATAGTTCCTTCAACATTAGTATTTACCAAGAACATGGTAAGCTCTTTGTATAGTAAAAATGTTTCCAACACTTATTATAACATCTATATGACCTGTTTTTACAAATTTTTCTCTAAATCACAGAAATAAATTTTCAAAACGTACCGTACAAATGAAGGAAGCGTCAAGGAGTGTAAGATTTTTGGTTTTTAGCGGAAAAATGAATAAACAATAGTTTAATAATTATCATATCTTCATTTTTTCTTAGGAAAATAACACTTTAAAATTTAAAATTAGAAAGCCCTTGTCCGGTAAAATCATTACTGTACAAGGGCTTTTTGATATGCTTTATGAAAGGAGTTGTTGATTTCCATGAACGAACAAAAAAACATTCTCATCCGCCGACACAAAATACGTAAGAAACATCGAATGTGTTTCCGTCTTCTTCCGCACGTTGTTCTTATAACCGGCTGCCTTGCAGTCCTTATATCCATTACCGGCAACATTTTTGGTAAGGAAAGCGTTCCTGATGAAATAATACCGGAAAATCCGGTGACTGAAACGGATGATTTCCAAAATGACGCAGGGCAGTCAGTAAAAACAGACACTGACAGTCCCTGGTATCTTACCCTGGTAAACAGCCAAAATCCACTCCCTGAAAATTACATGGACCCTCCAATCGACCTGATTGATGTACCTGGCGGTGAAAAAATAGATGCGCGGATCTATGAGCCGCTCATGGAAATGCTGAATGACGCTGACGAATTAGAGCCTATTGTTGTTTCCGGCTATCGAACCCCTAAAAAACAACAAAGACTGTATGATGACAAAATCAAAAAATATAAAAAGCAGGGGTACTCTGAAAACGAAGCCATAGAACTGGCACGGCAGTGGGTGGCCGAGCCTGGCATGAGTGAACATCAATTAGGACTTGCTGTGGACATCAATGGGGCTACTTACGACATTTACTTCTGGCTCCAGGAAAACAGCTACAAATACGGTTTTATCTTCCGCTACCCTGGTAACAAAACACACATTACCAATGTGGCCGAAGAGGTATGGCACTATCGCTATGTTGGAAAAGAAGCGGCGGCAGAAATCCACAAGCGTGGGATTTGTCTGGAAGAATACCTGGAAAACCCAGAAAACCAAAGTCCAAATGCGCAAAGCCCGCAAAAGCAGGTTTCGCAGGAATCACATTCTCAAAAACAGCCTGTGCAGGATGCAACATCATATGAACTGCAAAATGGAGAATGGATTATTATTGCCCCATAATCTAAGCCTCAAGAACAAACCGTGTCGCTGTTCACACCAACAGGCGCTGTTTGTTCTTGGAAGAATCCAATCTTTACAACTACTTTCAGGCAATTAGTCACGTTTTTCATCCCCATTTCCATATGGCGCCGGTGTTTCCGCCACCACAGATAATGTCTCCACAATAATTATTGATTCCAACATCACCAATCTTATAGTTTCCCATCCTTATCAGCTTCCTCCCGCGTTTTTTAATAATTTACCAGGTCTGCAAAATCACAATCAAGTTTTTCACATATGCTAAAATAGTACATAAAACGACAAAAAGGCTTCCCAACCAATGGTTGAATCTCCCCAATCCAACCGTTGGTTCGTGTGAAAAACATACAATAAGGTTACAATTACTTGTATGCCATTAGGGTGATTAAGTATTGTTAACCCTCAGCCGTTCATTGTAACCGGCAATAGGAATAGCGACGCAGTTAGCAGGATTGCACTGATAATTGACATAACAGACCTGATGACCGTCAACATCATTGTAGGATTTTCAGATAGAGAAAAAAGGACTTTACCCTTTTAGGATAAAGCCCTGTAAATTATCTTTTTATTATTTTACGAATTGTATCATAAGAAAGATAAAAGCATTCACACAATTCATCCCGTCCTTTACTTAATATGATTAAATAAAGTGCAGAATCAACAGGCCATACAACGTTCATTGTACCCATACAGACCGCTGCATCTCTACTATCTCTGCATGGGAAAATTCAATAGCTTGTTTTTCATATTCTCATCTACTTTTGATAGACAAGCGGTTGACAAAATTAAAGGTTACTATATCCCTTTTATAGTCATAATTCTTTAACATACAATCGGTCTGTTCCATTCCCAAAATTAACAATATCTTTGAGATAATGATACCCATATTTTTCGTACAAACCAATATGTTCTGATGGGATATATGTTCTAATAAAACCAGCTTCCTTTGCATATACGTTCGCAAAATTAATTAGCTTTTCACTAATTCTGCATCCACGATATTCTTCTGTCACAAACACACTTGAAATCCATGGATATATTTCAGGTAATGGATAATAGTCTGATTTCATGATAGAAGCCATTCCAACAATTTGACCATCTGCCATTGCTACAAATACAGTTTCCCAATCAGAAAATTCCCATGTGCGAAGCGTCCATAAAATATGCTCTTTTGCTGCTTCCCAAGAAAAGTTTTCAACAAAATGAATTAGTTTGTCTGCCAAATCAGTATCTCTATCAACTTTCCTTATCTCTAATGTACCCATGTTAAAATCTTTTTTTTGCAAAACCAAAGTATTGCTCTACTTTTTTTACAGTATCCTTAATTGTACTGTTTGCAGTTCTTTCAATCCACAAATAGTTACTGTTCTTGATATCATTGCATCTTTTCTCATTGAGAGTTTTTAAGGTTGCATTACATGTCGCCTTTGCTTTTTCAATATCAGACGCACTGTTAATAAATTCACTAAATCCTTGATGGTCGGGTCGGTCACAGTAGTCTTCAATTAAATTTGATGGTTCTTTTATCAAAAACACTATTCGAGATGCTTCTGTAAATTTTTCAGCTTCTTCCACTGTCAAATGGCAGTCACACAATACAATTTTATTTTGTGAAAGACGAATTAAATCCAACAGTACAAAATCCAATTGTTCTCTTGTGTTATCAATCAGCCATTCTTTATATTCCTCTACAGTACGCCCAAAAAACTCATCTGCATCTTTAAAAACTTTGTTCATTGATGGTTGAAAAGCAGAATTAGAAATTTTTTGATGATGGGAAAACTGCTCATCAATATCATAAACTAATAGATTATGTCGTTTAGCCAACTCCCGTGAAATTGTTGTCTTTCCGCCACAAGGTGTTCCCGTTATAAAATAAACATTTTTTAAATACTCTTTGATTACATTATCCTGAAATATCATTACAAGTTCTCCTTTATTAAATAGTTTTTAGTGTCCTGTCTGTACATAAAACTATTTAACATAGTTCCATGTACTTAGATATTTCTTAATCGTAAGAATGCCACCATTTTCTTTACCTCCACTAATATCAATTTCTTTTATTATACCATATTCTTCTCTCATTTACAACAATAAAAATACAGGACATGACAATCGCCATGCCCCACATTTTATTATTCCATCGCCAAATTATAAACCGGACCACTCCACATATTTCCTAAAAAAAACACACAAACATCAAAATCCATGTCACTGCTAAAAGATCTGCCCATAAACCTCTGTTTAAGAAACTTCTTTTCAAATCTTGTAAAAAGAATCCTTTCATATTACTCACTCCTAACTATTGCTCCCGATACTGCATTCACACAAATACTCCATGTAGATCCATTCGCCACAAATGCTTCAGCTAATTCTTCATTATCCATCCACGCAGACATTGGCGTATAAATATGCCATACAGGAACCAATTCTAATTTATTTTCATCTTCTTTATAGATTGGATAATATAAAAATTCAACTTCCGTCAGAACCGCTTTATTGTTTCCATTTAATTTTCCGCTGGTCAGATGTGTTTCCAAAATCTTTTCAATCTGACTCCATGACAATACTGTTTCGCATTTTTCCTGCGTTTTTACTTTACCAAGGCAGGCATCTAAACTTAAATCTACAATGTTTCCCTCAAATATCCAAGCTTTTCCCAAAGGAAAAATTTCCCCTGATGTTATAGAGCCAAATTCATGTACAGCCCCCATACCCTCGTAAGATGGAGTAAACTCAATTTCATAAAATGTAACGTTTTCGAATTGATACTGTGTAATTTTATAAATAGCAATTTCTGCCATTCCAATTTTTGAAAGTTTTTCTAATAATATTTTTTCTGTTTCCATATAAATATTTTCACTATCTGCTTCCCCTAACACAGTTTCATCTGCAGATTTATAAATAGCTGCACACTTTTCATATAAAAGTTCATCTTGATAATATGCACCTGTTCCACATGAAAAACTTGCTGTCTTTTGTTCATCCGATAATTTATAAATAGGTGCATTGCCAAAGACCGAAAATACTGCCCGCTCTTCTCCTTGCTCATTTTCTGCCTCAGATTGTTCCATTTCCTTTTGCGCTTCCTCTGATAAATCCTTAATATTGCCTGTTTCACTTCCTAAAAACTCTTTCAAAACGTCTTTTGTAAGTGTCTCATTTTCGCCAAGCGCCATGTTATAAACATCCAGTGGAACGTCCGGCATCTGTGCCTGAATTCTGATCACATTATCTCCCAAACCAATGATACTGTTAATTTCCTGCATATCATTTTCCATTGAACCTTCAGACTCATTCACTATTGCAGACACTTCATTCTCTCCAGAATCTTTTGCGTGAATAATATCCCCATTATCCGAACTTTCCGGCGCCTTCTGACAGCCGCAAATACCAACTGCCATCAACATCGTTACAACCACTAATCCCAAAACTTTATTTCTCATAATTGCCTCCTGTACGATTT
>CAMUHA010000165.1 GCA_947088515.1 uncultured bacterium | reverse complement strand
TGTGTATGTAAACGGGTGCACATGGGCTTACTGTATGTGGGAATAAATAGTAGAGGTGTGTCATGAAGTTTGTGAAACGTATCAGTCTGTTTTTTATTTATCCATTAAGCATGTTTTCTTTAGGATTTGCTTCCAATATGGCAATTATGGAGTTTTTTTATCCAGGTGATAGGATACAGGCAAAGCCGATAGAGGAGAAGGAAGAGGAAATCAGCTTTATAGATGAATCGATAGAGGTTTCTATGAGTGAAGAACCAGTAGTTACGGCAGATACACGATATGTAATACAGGATTATAACGCTATGACGGGGGAGCTGATAGAAGAAATAAGCAGTGCGCCAGACAAATTTATAGGATTGAATAGGGAAGGTCTTGTTAAAGAAGTAGATGCTTATAATAGTAATCCTTCATTGACAGATTTGGGAGATGGATTTACTAATATGGAACTTGTGTCTTTTTCAACTGGAAGGGTGGTTGTAAGAAAAAGCTATGAACCAGTGGAGAAGGATAAAGGATTCTTTCTTTTAAACGAGAATCATTATGTTGTTGTATATGATTACAGTTTGTCTCACATATATATGACTACAGATATTTTGGTGGAAAGTCTTCCTGACCATTTGCAGGAAGAAATTGTAAAAATGAAATTTGTGGAAAATGAGGGGGATTTATATAATTTTCTTGAGTCTTATTCCAGTTAGTATTATATTAGTCTAATAAAGGTGCACTAAAGGTAATATATAGACTATGGTACGGGAAACGAGGAAATTCATGAATAATAAATTTAAGATAGCAGTAGTCGGGGCAGGCGCATCGGGAATGGTTGCAGCGCTTACAGCGGCAGGATATGGAGCAGAAGTTACTTTGTTTGAAAAAAAAGACAGAGTGGGAAAAAAAATCCTTTCTACCGGAAATGGAAAATGTAATCTTGGGAATCTAAACTTTTCAACAGAGCAGTATTACTGCAGGGATAAGAAGAAGCTTCATAAAATGTTTTGTGTATTTTCTGTATGGGATTCATTGTCATTTTTTGAAAGTATTGGCCTTATGGTTAAGAACAAAAATGACTATTTGTATCCCCGTTCTGAACAGGCGTCTGCAGTGCTTGATGTCCTTCGTACAGAGCTGGTAAGAAGGAAGGTACATATTGCAACAGAAACAGAAATTGTAAAGGCAGTTTACCACAAAAATGGGAAATGTTTTGAGTTGACAGATTTTTTTGGAAAAACAAGCTGTTTCCAAAAACTTATTATAGCATGTGGAAGTCCTGCTTCTCTTAAACGGGGAGATGGTTTGGGAGGATATAATCTGGCAAAGGGGTTTGGCCATAAAATCAGACAAATTATGCCGGGGCTTGTGCAACTTAGAAGTGATGAATGTTTTTTAAAGGCGCTGTCTGGTGTGCGGGTGCAGGCAGGTATTCGTTTGTTAGTCAATGAAAAAGAAGAAGGCTGTGAGATGGGAGAACTTCAATTTACAGATTATGGAATTTCCGGTATTCCAGTTTTCCAGTTTAGCCGTATAGCAGCCTATGCATTGAATGAGAAAAAAAATGTTAAGGTAATAATTGATTTTTTCCCAGAGCAAGAGGAAAAATGCTTTACAGTTATGTGCCGGCTGCGTTATGAGTCGCAAATGGACAAATCAATAGAAGAATATCTTACAGGAACTTCCAATAAAAAAATAAATATGGTAATGGCAAAACAGGCTGGGCTGAAACCAGGGACAAAAGTAGAGGAAGCAGGATGGCCTGTAATTTGGAAACTGATGCGACAGTACCGGGCATTTGCGATGCACATCAGCGGTGTAAACCCAATGGAAAACGCACAGGTTTGTGCGGGAGGCGTAGACTTTGGGCAGGTAAGCGCTGACTTGGAATCGGAAATTGTAAAAGGATTGTACTTTGCAGGTGAAGTACTGGATATTGATGGAAAGTGCGGCGGTTATAATCTGCAGTGGGCCTGGACAAGCGGTTACATAGCAGGCCGGAATGCGGCAGAAGGTCCCACTGGAAAAAATCCAGAGAATGAAAAGAAACAGGAAATATTATCAAAGGATAAAGAGAGATGTTGAGAATCAATCAGTTAAAGCTTCCGGCAGGGCATACAAGGGAAGAGCTTGTAAAACAAGTAAAAAAAATTTTAAAATATGAAGGTATGCCGGAAATTACAATTGTCAGACGCTCTATTGATGCCAGAAAGAAGCCACAACTTTTTTTTAATTATATTGTAAACGTACAGGTAAAAAACCAAGCGGAAATTTACAGGAAATGTGATAAAAAGAAGGTGCTTATTTGTGATGATGTTATCTATCAGTTTCCGGTTGCACATTATAGCGGACAGGTAAGGCCAATAATAATAGGGGCAGGGCCAGCCGGACTGTTTTGTGGATATATGCTGGCGGAAGCAGGGTTTCGTCCTGTTTTGTTGGAAAGAGGAAATCCGGCAGAAGAGCGTATAAAGGATGTACATACATTCTGGAAAACAGGAAAGCTGAATACAGAGTCTAATGTACAGTTTGGGGAAGGCGGCGCCGGGACTTTTTCTGATGGAAAGTTAAATACGCTGATAAAGGATAAGTATGGAAGAAACCGGAAGGTTTTGGAGTTGTTTGTAAAGTGTGGTGCACCGGAAGAAATTTTGTATGACCATATGCCGCATATTGGTACAGATATTTTATGTAAAGTCATTATTAATATGCGTAACAAAATTCATGATATGGGGGGAGAGGTCCGTTTTGGTGCAAAAGTGACAGATGTGGAACATCATAACAGACAAATGAGCGCCCTTGTTATCAATGGAAAAGAACGGATACCTGCCAGATATGTGGTTCTTGCGCCGGGACACAGTGCACGGGATACATTTATGATGCTTTATGAAAATGGCGTCCAAATGGAAGCAAAACCTTTTGCTGTGGGAATGCGTGTGGAACATCCTCAGGAGCTGATTAATCTTTCTCAGTATGGCAGGAAGGAAGAAAAGTTATTGGGAAATGCGGTTTATAAACTTACCGCAAAGTCTTCAGATAACAGAGGGGTATATTCTTTTTGCATGTGTCCCGGCGGTTATGTGGTAAATGCTTCTTCAGAACAGGGGAGACTGGCTGTAAATGGTATGAGCTACAGCGACAGAAGCGGCAGTAATGCCAACAGCGCCATTATTATATCTATTACACCGGAAGATTTTGGAAGCAGCCATCCTCTTGCAGGAATAGAATTTCAGCGTAGAATAGAAGAAAAGGCATTTCAAATGGGACATGGAAAGATACCAGTAGAAAGATATGGGGATTTCAGAAAGGCTTTAACAGTGAAATTTTCTAAAAACGCACAAGAGAAAGGGGAGCTAATATCCCAAGCGTTTCAGCCCTGTATCAAAGGCGGATGGGAATATTCCATGGTTCATGACATATTGCCAGAGAATCTGGCAATGGCATTTGTGGAGGGAATGGAACAGTTTGGAGAGAAAATTAAAGGATTTAATGACGGAAATGTGCTGGTGGAAGGTGTGGAGAGCAGAACCTCATCTCCAATTAGAATTGTAAGGGATGATGAAACCCTGCAGTCTTCTATAAAGGGGCTGTATCCTTGCGGTGAGGGAGCAGGCTATGCGGGCGGAATTACATCAGCAGCGATGGACGGTATCTGTGTGGCAGAAAAGCTTGCCAGACAGATTATAGATAAGGAAATAATGTAGTCCATTAGAGAGTTATATGGTATCACATAAAAGCACGAAGGAGGAACGCTTATGGAAAAAAAAGATTTCATCAGCAAACAGGAACTACGGACCAGGTATCTTGGCTGCCGGAACAGCCTTTTGGCAGGGGAGCGAAAGGAAAAAAGCAGGAAAATCTGGGAACTGCTGAAAAAACAGGACGTTTTCCAGAGTGCTATGGCAGTTCTGGTTTACATGGACTACCGAAGTGAGGTAATAACCACTGGTCTGGTGGAAGAACTGCTCTTAGATAGAGAGAAAAAAGTGTATGCACCAAAGGTGGAAGGGATGAATATCCATTTTTATGAAATAAATACAATAGAAGATTTAACAGACGGATATCAGGGAATACGGGAGCCGGAGGAGAATCCGGACAGGTTGTTTTGCCAGGAAGAATTACAAAAAATGAAATGTCTGATACTTGTGCCTGGGGCTGTGTTTGACAGAGAACGGGGAAGGATGGGTTATGGGAAGGGATTTTATGACCGTTATCTTGCGGTTTTTCCAGGGCTTTTCAGTGTGGCGCTTGCCTTTGACTGTCAGATTGCAAAGAAGGTGCCTGTGGAGGAATATGATATACGCCCGGATATGATAATTACTGAATCAGGGGTGATTTGCTGACATTTCAGATAGATAGAAGGATTGGAGGTACTACAATGCAACAATTGACTCAATTAGGAAAAAACGCTTCAGCAGCAAAGTATGAGCTGCAAAAAATGTCTGAAAGCAGCAAAAATGAAGTTTTAAAAGCAGCAGCACAAGCGCTTGTCAAAAAGAGCAGCTTCATCCTGGAGGAGAACAAAAAGGATATAGCAAGAGGAGAAGAAAAGGGGATGCACCCTGGACTGATTGACAGACTGCGGCTTACAGATGAGAGAATAAGAGGGATGGCGCAGGGGCTTATGCAGGTAGCAGACCTTCCGGACCCGGTTGGGGAAGTGATGGAAACCATAGAGCGTCCGAATGGATTAAAGATTGAGAAAAGAAGAGTTCCTATAGGGGTAATAGGAATAATTTATGAATCCCGCCCTAATGTCACTGCAGACGCTTTTGGACTTTGCTTTAAGAGCGGCAATGCGGTAATTTTAAAAGGTGGCAGTGATGCGGTCTGTTCAAATATGGCAATTACCAAAGTAATCAGGGAATCTTTGAAAGATGGGGGAATCACGGCAGATGCCATACAGCTTATTGAATCCACCGACAGAGCTGTGGTACAGGAGTTTGTGCGGCTCAAAGAATATGTGGATTTACTGATACCACGCGGCGGTGCGGGACTGATTAAGAGTGTGGTGGAAAACAGTATTATACCTGTGATTGAAACCGGAACTGGTAACTGCCATGTTTATGTGGACGAATATGCAGATTTAGAAAAAGCTATGGCAATTATTATCAATGCAAAAACCCAGAGAATAGGGGTATGTAATGCCTGTGAATCCCTGGTAATCCATGAAGCGGTAAAAGAGAGGCTGCTTCCCAAACTTGCAAAAGCGCTTAGAGAGTATCAGGTGGAAATTCGGGGAGATGAAAGCATACAAAAGGTAATAGACTGTATACCAGCAACAGAAGAAGATTATGGCATGGAATATCTGGATTATATAATTTCTATGAAAACAGTTCCTTCTATTGATAAAGCAATATCCCATATTAACAGGTATAGCACCAGGCATTCGGAGGCAATCGTCACAGAAAAAAAAGAGAATGCAGAGAAATTTTTAAATGAAGTGGATGCGGCGTGCGTATATGTGAATGCTTCCACCAGATTTACAGATGGCTTTGAGTTTGGATTTGGAGCGGAAATTGGCATTAGTACCCAGAAGCTTCACGCAAGAGGCCCTATGGGACTTAAAGAATTAACTTCATACAAATATGCAGTTAGAGGGGATGGACAGGTACGTCCATAAACGCTGGATATCTTGGGTAAATTAATAAAAAGATGTATAGCCTGTTAGAAGCTGTACATCTTTTTTGTTAAGAAGTGCAAAGCTTTATTCTGATTTGATTTCTTTCCAGAGGTTATTGTATAGGGTATCGCCTTCCATTCCCAGATATTGAAAGGTTTCCAGATGACTATACTGATTAAAATCAGGGAACAGAACAGAAGAGTTTCGGATTTCTTCTTCTTCAATTAAAGCCCGTGCCGCAATATTAGGGGTGGCATAAGTGATATATTCAAAATTCATTAAGGCAATGTCTTCACGGCACATAAAATTGATAAAGGCTTCAGCATTTTCCTGGTTAGGCGCATTTTTAGGAATTACCCAGGAATCAATCCATATATTGGTTCCTTCTTTTGGAATCACATATTCCAAGTTTTCATTTTCGCGCTGGGTATAAAGGACTTCCCCAGAGTAAATAACACCCATTGCTGCTTCACCGCCAATCATTTTATCCCGAACTTGGTCAACCACATATGCCTGAACAAGGGGTTTTTGTTCTATTAGCGAGTTTGTTGCTGTTTCCAGTTCTTCAACCTCCAATGTATTCATGGAAAATCCATTTAGTTTCAGGGCAACCATAAAAGCATCCCTTACAGAATCCTGCATAAGAATATCATCAGCATACTTTTTATCCCAGAGAATGGACCAGCTGTTTACAGGTTCTGTTACCATGGTTTTGTTATAAAGAATCCCCACAGTGCCAAAGCAGTAGGGGACAGAATACTGGTTTTGGGCATCAAACTCTTTTGACTGTTCAAGGTACTGTTTCCCAATATTTTTAATGTAAGGAATATGATTAAAGTCAATTTTGGCTAATAGGTCATTATCTATCATTTTTTGTATCATATAATCAGAAGGACAAATGACATCATAAGCGACTGCCCCGGCTTCCACTTTGGCATACATTACTTCGTTGGTTTCGAACTCATCATATATGACCTGGATGCCTGTTTCTTCTTCAAACATGGAAATCACATCAGGGTCAATATATTCTCCCCAGTTGTAAACGATAACCTGCCCGTTTTCACCTGCATCAGAGCTGCCACAGCCTGACAGCAGACATATGGCTATGACGCAAAGAATAAAAGTAAACCATTTTTTTGGCTTCATGATTTGGTTCTCCTTCCTTTTTTGTCAGAGGGCGCTTTGTTGACCAAAAGCAGCAGAAACAGTACGGTGAGAAAGATAATTGTGGATAATGCGTACATTTCCGGTTTAATTCCTTTCCTTACCTCAGAATATATTTTAGTAGAAAGGGTGTCAACGCCAGCGCCTTTGGTAAAATGGGTAATAATAAAATCATCCAGTGACATGGTAAATGCCATTAAAAAACCAGAAATGATGCCAGGCAGGATTTCGGGAAACACCACTTTAAAAAAACCGTATACAGGTCCTGCGCCTAAATCCAATGCTGCTTCATAAATATAGGGATTTAGCTGACGCATACGTGGCATAACGCTTAAAATTACATAAGGAATGCAAAAAGTAATATGGGATAACAAGATGGTGCCGATTCCAAATTTCATGCCAAAGCTGATAAATAGCAGCATCAGGGAAATACCTGTAACAATATCTGCATTCAGCATTGGGATATTTGTTATGCCCAAAATAATGGTGCGGAAACGCTTTTTCAGGCTTATAATGGAAATACATGCAGCGGTGCCAATAACTGTTGCAATAAGGGAAGCGGTAAGAGCAATAAGCAAGGTATTAAGCAGGGCGTTAAGTATCTCTTCGTTTTCTAAAAGTTCCAGATACCATTTAAAGGTAAAGCCGCCCCATTTGGAGCGGGTTTTACTTGCATTAAAGGATAATACAATTAAAGTTGCAATAGGCGCATATAAAAAAATAATAATTAACAGGACATATATTTTCTTTGCAGCAGTTTTTATCATAGCGTTGACCCATCCCCTTCTTTGTCAAAAACAGCGGAAATCCCCATATTGATAAGGATAAATAGCATCAG
>CAMUHA010000164.1 GCA_947088515.1 uncultured bacterium | reverse complement strand
GTGTCAAAAACCCCTTCTTCATACATCGTAAGCACAATAATCCCAATAGGAACGGCAATAATCATTCCCACAACGCTTCCTGCTTTATAACCAATAAACAATAAAAACAAGGTAGGAATTGGAGAAAGCCCCACAGATTCTCCCACAATTTTGGGCTGTATCAGTTGCCTTGCCAGCTGTCCCACTCCCCAGATAATGAGAAGCCCTATCACCATGGTATAGTCACCACTTAAAAATTTAACGGCTGCCCAGGGAAGCAGAACTGTTCCTGTTCCAAAAAAGGGCAGCATATCCAGAAAAGCCACACCTATTGCGATAATAAAGGCATACTTGACCCTTAAAATCCAAAATCCAATAACCAAAAGCAAATACATCCACAGTTCAATTTTAAGCTGTGCCTTAAAATATCCTCCCACTGCATGACGCAATCCTCTTTTTACCATGTCCACATGTTCCAGAATTGCGTCTGGCAGCGCTTTAGAAAGCTTGTCAGCCACATAATCCTTATCTGCAACAAAAAAGTAGGAGGATAACAGACACATAATGATGCTAATTAAAATAGAAGGAAGGTTTTTGGCAAACCGGCTTAACGCCTCAATAGTAGGGGTGCTAAGTCCCCCTAAAAGTCCTCCCATATACTCGTCTATATTGGCTGTAATTTTATTAAAAGTATCCCTTACCCCTTCCGGCAGATACCGGATGGCGCGTTCCATCTTGCGGCCGATTTCCTCAAAATCTTTTTGGGCGCTTTCCCACATTTCGGGCACCTCACCAACAAAACTCACTACACCTTCCGTAATCTTTGCTCCTACAAAATAACCGGCAAGAATTACCAGGGCAATTACAGAAATAATTACAAATGCTGACCCTGCCTTACGTCTGATTTTCAACTTCTTTTCAAAAAACTTAACCAAAGGCCCTGCAATCAGCGCAATAATCCATCCCACCACAAAAGGCATAAAGTAAATAATAATTCTGGGAAGTATGAAAATACAAAAAAGCAGCAAAGCAAGCATAATCCCCAGGTTAACAAATACTTTTAAATACGTTCTTTTCTTTTCATTCATACGCACGCCTCCTTACATCCGGGCGTCTTTAGCTTCCTCATCTTCCAGATAAGTATCCAGAATCTGGTATATTTCTTCACGTCCCTGCTTTGTCAGGGCAGAGTAAGGGATTACAACGGAATCCTTTGCGACCTGAAGCCCGTCTTTAACCATTTTTACATGTTTAGATATCTGGCTTCTGTTAATTTTATCCAGCTTGGTTGCAATAATCACCGGCGTAAATCCCTGATGGCAAATCCAGTCATACATCATTTTATCATTACCGGAAGGTTCATGACGGATATCCACAAGAAGAAAAACCAACTTTAGCTGTTTTGACTTGTGAAGGTATTTTTCAACCATTTTCCCCCATTTTTTCTTAACTTCTTCATTCGCCTTTGCATACCCGTAACCGGGAAGGTCCACAAAGTACATCTGATTATTAATATTATAATAATTAATGGTCTGGGTTTTTCCAGGCTGAGAACTGGTTTTTGCATAAGATTTCCGGTTCATCAGCCCGTTAATCAGTGAAGATTTCCCCACATTGCTTTTACCTGCAAAAGCAAATTCCACATACGGATTATCCGGCAGTTTACTGGTAATCCCGCATACTGTTTCAAGATTTACACTTTTAATTATCATTTAACACCTCTGCACTCCTTATGCTGCGGCAATCAGCGCATATTTAAAAACTTCTTCCATATTTTTAACATAAGTAATGGTGAGTCCTTCCTTAATCTCCTCTGAAATTTCCTCAATATCCTTCTTATTTCCCTCTGGCACCAAAACCTCTTTAAGGCCTGCCATACGCGCCGCCAGTATCTTCTCCTTAAGCCCCCCAATAGGCAGCACTCTTCCCCGCAAAGTCACTTCCCCTGTCATGGCTATGTCGCTGCGCACCATTTTTTTGGTAATTGCCGAGAATAAAGCTGTCGCCATGGTAATTCCTGCAGAAGGACCATCCTTTGGAACCGCTCCCTCCGGAATATGTATATGGAAATCATTTTCCTTAAACACCTCCGGATAAATCTTGCTCTCCTCACCGATGGAACGCACATAACTCATACCGATAATTGCAGATTCCTTCATCACATCGCCCATCTGTCCGGTAAGCTCTATTTCTCCCTTGCCCGGCATCATGTTTACTTCTATCTGAAGGGTATCTCCGCCCACGCTTGTCCAGGCAAGCCCCCTCACAATGCCTACCTGCGGTTCCTTGTTGGCTCTGTCTAAACTGTACTTTCTCTTTCCCAGATATTTGTCCAGATTTGCCGCTGTCACCTTAATCTTTTCCGGCTCCTTTTCCTCTTCTTTCCTTTCAAGAATTTCCTTTGCAGACTTTCTGCAGATATCTCCTATCTTTCTTTCCAGCTCCCGCACCCCAGCTTCCTTGGTGTAATAGGTAATTATATTTTTAAGGGCGCTGTCCTGGATGGAAAGCATCTCTTTTGTAATACCATTGGCTTTCATTTGTTTTTTCATCAAATGTTTCTTGGCAATATGAAATTTTTCATTCTCAGTATAACTGGTAATCTCAATAATTTCCATACGGTCCAAAAGAGGCCTTGGTATAGTCTGTGTGGTATTGGCTGTGGCAATAAAAAGAACCTCCGATAAATCCAGCGGCACCTCCACATAATGGTCGCGGAACCTGATATTTTGCTCCGAGTCAAGGACTTCCAAAAGCGCTGAAAAAGTGTCCCCTTTATAATCATTGCTTACCTTGTCAATCTCATCTAACAGCATAATCGGGTTTTTGACCCCAGCCTGCTTTAAGCCTGTGGCAATACGGCCTGGCATGGCCCCAACATATGTTTTCCTGTGGCCTCTGATTTCCGCTTCATCCCGGATGCCGCCCAGCGAAATTCTCACATATTTTTTGTCAAGCGCTTCCGCTACACTTTTAGCAATAGAGGTTTTTCCGGTTCCCGGAGGTCCAACCAGACAGACAATGGGACTGTCGCCTTTTTTAGTTAAGCAGCGGACCGCAAGAAATTCCAAAATCCGTTCTTTAACCTGTTCCAGTCCATAATGCTCCCTCTCTAATATGGAACGCGCTCTTTTCATGCTTTCATTGTCCAAAGACGCATGATCCCAGGGCAACTCCAAAAGCGTTTCTATATAGGCCCGTTCCACTGCGCTTTCCGAGCTGTTTCCAGAAAGCCGTTTAAAACGGGAAATTTCTTTGTTGATTTTAGCTTTTACCTCCTCCGATGCCTGGAGCTTTTCCAGAGCTTCCTCAAACTGATCCGAATCGGAGTATGCGCCATCCTCTTTTAACTCCTCCCGGATATAATTAAGCTGTTCCCGGAGAAGATATTCTCTTTGGTTATTGTCCACCCGGTCTTTAATATTGTGGGCAAGCTCCTCCCTTGCCTTGGCAATCCGGATTTCATTGAGCAGATATTCCCCTATCATACAATAACGCTCTTTTAAATTGACAGCCTCCAGTATCTGCTGCTTTTTTTCAAAGTTAAAAGGCAGATTCATTGCTATTTGATCCATCAGACTGCCAGGCTCTTTAATTCTGGCGTATCTTTGCAGTGCATTTTTATCAAGCTTCGGATAATGGACAGCAAAAGCGGTAAAATACTCTGTTATCTGCCGAAGCATTGCCTCCCTTTCAACCTTTTCTTCTTCTGTGTCCGCCTCTTCCTCTTTTACCGGTTCCAGATAAGCCTCCAAAAAGCTCTGGTTCTCTTCATTTATTCCATGCAAAATCCCCCGCCCTTTGCCTTCCACCAAAATTCTGACAATCTGGTTGGGAAGCTTGGTAATCTGCTTTACAACACTAATCGTTCCCACCGGAAAGAGATCCTCTTCCCCAGGATTATCCACATCCGGGTTTTTCTGGGTCACTAAAAAGAGCCTGCCGCCTTTTACCATCGCATTCTCAAGCGCCTGCACGGACTTCTCCCTGTTTAAATCAAAATGTATCACCGCATCCGGCAAAATGGTCATTCCCCGCAAGGGAACAACGGGCATCATAAGAAGCTGCCCCAAATCTGCTTTCTTTTCACTCATAGGCTCATCCCCTGTTGTCTGTTTACGCAAAATGCCGCCAAAAGGCGGCATCTTACCTTGCTCTGCGCATTACTTCATGATGTATCAATAAAGGTTCACTGGTACCTTCTACCGCGCCTTTCGTAATTACGCATTCTTCAATTGTCTCATCTGATGGAATCCGGAACATAATATCCATCATTACCTTTTCCATTATAGAACGAAGCCCCCTGGCTCCGGTTTTACGCTCAAAAGCCTGCTTTGCAATGGCTTCCACTGCCTCCGGCTCAAAGCTAAGACGCACTTCATCAAATCCGAATAATTTCTGGTACTGCTTAATCAGCGCACTCTTAGGCTCCTTTAATATTCTGACAAGCGCTTCCTCATCCAGTCCTTCTAAGGATACATTAATGGGCACACGCCCGACAAACTCTGGAATCAATCCAAATTTAACCAGATCCTGAGGAGTCACTTCTTTCAAAAGCGTGCTGATTTCCCGGCTGCTTTTATTTGCAATTTCGGCTTCAAATCCAATAGAATTCCGGTTCAGCCGGTTTTCCACAATTTTTTCCAGGCCGTCAAAAGCGCCACCGCAGATAAACAGAATATTGGAAGTATCCACCTGTATCAACTCCTGATGGGGATGCTTTCTCCCCCCCTGAGGCGGTACACTGGCAACCGTTCCTTCAATAATTTTGAGAAGTGCCTGCTGTACGCCTTCTCCTGAAACGTCCCTGGTAATAGACACATTCTCGCTTTTTTTGGTAATTTTATCAATTTCATCAATATAAATAATGCCAAGCTGCGCCCGTTCCACATCATACTCTGCCGCCTGTATCAGCTTAAGCAGAATATTTTCCACGTCCTCACCTACATACCCCGCCTCGGTAAGCGTGGTAGCGTCTGCTATTGCAAAAGGCACATTAATAATTTTGGCAAGCGTCCGGGCAAGATATGTCTTACCAGAACCAGTGGGACCAATCATAATGATGTTGCTTTTTTCAAGCTCCACATCATCCATATCCCTTGGAGCCATTACTCTTTTATAGTGATTGTACACAGAAACCGCCAGAACCCTCTTGGCTTCCTCCTGTCCAATCACATAGTCATCCAGAAACTCCTTGATCTCAACCGGTTTTAAAAGGTTAATCTCAAATTCCGTTTCTTCTGCCTCTTCCTCATATTCCTCTTCCACGATATCCGCGCAGATTTCCACGCATTCATCACAGATATACACACCAGCCGGACCGGCAATCATTTTCCTTACCTGATCCTGTGTCTTATTGCAAAAAGAACACCTGATGTTGTCAGAACCTTTTCCTGCCATCTTCTTACCCCTTTATCATCCAGAATAAAGAACGATTCATAAATTAATTTTCATTACGCCTGTAAATGACTCTGTCAATCAGGCCGTATTCTTTTGCATCTTCCGCAGACATCCAGTTATCTCTTTCTGTGTCTGCCGCAATTACTTCGTAATCTTTGCCTGTATTCTCTGCAAGTATCCTGTTTAGCTTTTCTTTGGTATACAGAATATGCTTTGCCGCAATTTCAATTTCTGTCGCCTGCCCCTGGGCGCCGCCTAAAGGCTGGTGAATCATAATCTCCGCATTGGGCAGCGCAAGTCTCTTGCCCTTCGTACCTCCTGCCAGCAGAAAAGCTCCCATACTTGCCGCCATACCCATACAGTTAGTGGACACATCACATTTAATATACTGCATGGTATCATAGATTGCCATACCAGCTGTCACACTTCCGCCAGGGCTGTTGATATAAAACTGGATATCTTTTTCCGGGTCCTCCGCCTCTAAAAACAGCATCTGGGCAACTATCAGGCTGGCAGTCACTTCATTGACTTCTTCCCCCAGAAAAATAATTCTTTCTTTTAAAAGTCTCGAATAAATATCGTAGGAACGTTCCCCCCTACTGGTCTGTTCAATGACATAAGGCACCAAACTCATTTCCATACCCTCCTTAAATCCTGCCATGCTTTGTGGAATGTCTGTTGAATAAACAGTTCCTGCGGTTAAAAAGCCGCAGGACTACTTCCCTTTGGGAATCTGCCGGATTTTTTCCGTCCCTCCCAAAGAATACATTTAGTATTACTTTTCTTTTGCATTCTCCACTGCAAATTCCGCAGCTTTTCTCACTGCGATATCTTCTTTCATCTGTGCAATGTTTCCCTCTGGCATCATTTCCTTTACCTTTTCAACTTCCATCTGGTAAGCTTCTGCCATTACCTTTAATTCTTCCTCATACTCTTCATCTGTAGCAGTAATGTTTTCTGCTTTGGCAATTGCCTCCAGCGCCAGTCTGGACTTAATCCTTCTTTCTGCCTGAGGCCTTACCTGCTCGCTCATCTTATCATAGCTTGCGCCTGTCATCTGGAAATACTGCTCAAGAGACAATCCCTGATACTGAATTCTCTGGGCAAACTCATCAATCATCTGCTTCTGGTGGGTTTTAATCATTGCCTCCGGGATTTCCATATCAGAATCATTTACAATTGCTTCAATAACCGCTGCTTCCTTTTCGTCTTTTGCCGCTTTTTCCTTTTCCTCTGTCAGTTTAGCCCTGATATCTTCTTTATATTCTTCCAGTGTGTCAAATTCCGAAACTTCCGCTGCAAATTCATCGTCCACATCCGGCAGCTCTTTTTCTTTGATTTCTTTGATTGTGCATTTAAATACTGCTGCTTTTCCTTTTAATTCTTCCGCCTGATAATCTTCCGGGAAGGTTACATTTACTTCCACTTCCTTTCCAATTTCCGCGCCGATTAACTGTTCCTCAAAGCCGGGAATAAACGCGCCTGAACCAATCGTCAGGGGATAATTTTCACCCTTTCCGCCTTCAAAAGCAACGCCGTCAACAAATCCTTCAAAATCCAGGACTGTCATATCCTTGTCCCTTACCGGCCGGTCTGTAACTTCAATATTACGGGCGTTATTTTCTCTTTCTTTATTTATTTTGGCTTCTACTTCCTCATCTGTTACGGTAATATCCGCCTTCTTAACTTCCACACCTTTGTATTTGCCCAGCTTTACCTCTGGCTTAAGGGCAACTTCCGCCGTAAAAATAAAGGGCTTTCCTTTTTCAATCTGGGTAACTTCAATTTCCGGAGTAGATACAATATCCTCGCCGCATTCTGTCACTGCATCTTCATAAGCCCCCGGAATCAGCTTGTTAGCCGCATCCTCATAAAAAATTTCCGGTCCGTACATTTTCTCTATCATCTGACGGGGCACCTTGCCTTTACGGAATCCCGGCACACTAATCCTGTTTTTGTTCTTTAAATAAGAGTCCTGCAGTGCCTTTTCCAACTCTTCCGCAGAAACTTCAATGGTAAGTTTCGCCATGTTTTTTTCTAGTTTTTCTACCTGTACGCTCATCCTAGTACATCCTCCTTAAATAAGTCCTGTATCCTTTTATTTTTCATGTTATTAACAAACGCTGCCCTCTTCGCGTACTGCTATTGTCAAATCGGGAAATACTCACAGTCATTTTACGATTATAGCATACCTATAACTAAATTACCAGATTTTTTCTATGAAAACTTAGTTTAAAACTAAACACTTTTACTTTTGCCAGCCAGTCTAAGGCACTT
>CAMUHA010000163.1 GCA_947088515.1 uncultured bacterium | reverse complement strand
TATCTTTCTTATTCCAGAGTGCATGGGGACACCAGACTGAATGAGGCAAAAATGGCGGAGATTGCAGAAAGGAAGAGCATGTAATAGATGAGATATCATAATATTACAAAGGATGACATGTTAAACGGTGATGGCCTGCGGGTGGTATTGTGGGTTTCCGGGTGTTCCCACTGCTGTAGGGAATGCCACAATCCCATTACCTGGGACCCGGCGGGAGGGCTGTTATTTGACCGGAAAGCAAAAGCAGAAGTATTTGAACAGCTGGATAAGCCCTATATTTCAGGCATTACTTTTTCAGGAGGAGACCCGCTTCATGGCGCCAACCGTCTGGATGTGAAAAATCTGATGTGTGAAATCAAGGAGAAATATCCAGATAAGACTATCTGGATGTACACAGGAGAATCCTGGGAAAATGTTATGCACAATTCTATAATGCAGTATGTGGATGTTCTGGTTGACGGAGAATTTCAATGTGATAAAAAAGACAGCAGACTTTTGTGGAAGGGAAGCAGCAACCAGCGGGTAATTGATGTGAAAAAAACCTTTTTGCAGAAGGATATATCTGTGCCGGTTTTACATTGTGGGGATTACGAATAGAAAAGATTTACCAGGAAAGGATACCGGAATTTATGGAAACCATTAAAATAAAATATTTTACAGATAAAATTGAAAAACTGGCATATATAGATGGTAAGTCTGACTGGATTGACCTTCGCTCTGCAGAGGATGTGGATTTAAAGAAGGGAGAGTACCATCTGATTCCCTTAGGCGTTGCTATGGAGCTGCCAAAAGGATATGAGGCGCATATTGTTCCCAGAAGCTCAACCTATAAAAATTTTGGGATTATTCAGACCAATCACCAGGGAGTGGTGGATGGCTCTTACTGCGGCGATAATGACCAATGGTACATGTCAGCATATGCCCTTAGGGATACCCATATTTCCATAAACGACAGGATTTGCCAGTTTCGGATTATGGAAAATCAACCCCCAATTGTATTCCAGGAAGTTGATTTTCTGGAAGGCAGGAACAGGGGGGGATTTGGCACTACCGGAAAACAATAAGTAATCTTTTACAATTTGTATAAAACAACTCCTTTTGCTGCATAATGCTAACAGAAACGCATTTGTCAGTGGAAGGAGTTTTTTATGGATACAAGTAAAATGAGCGGTTCACTTTCTGAAAATATGGAATATTTAAATAAGTACTTATCTGTAAATACCAACTTTGATGTGATTTACCGGGTAATAAAAATTGGGGGCAGGGAAGCCTGTATGTATTTAATTGATGGATTTTGCAAAGATGACCTGATGCAGAAGATACTGCAGTATCTTTCAACAATCCAGGAGGAGGAAATGCCCAAGGACGCCCATGAACTGTCAAAGAAAAACCTTCCTTATGTGGAAGTGAATTTGCAGGACCAGTGGGACCAGATTACTTATTTTATCATGTCCGGGGTTTTTGCCCTTTTAATTGATGGATATGATAAGTGTCTTTTAATTGATGCAAGGACATACCCATCCAGAGGCGTGCAAGAGCCGGAGAAGGACAAAGTACTGCGGGGGTCTAAGGATGGCTTTGTGGAGACTGTAGTATTTAATACTGCCCTGATACGAAGAAGAATCCGAAGCCAGTATCTGAGGATGGAAATGCACCATGCAGGGAAAAGTTCCCAGACGGATATTGTGCTCTGTTACATGGAAAACCGGGTGGACCATACATTTTTAAACCATATTAAGCAAAGGATTGGACAAATACAGGTAGATGCTCTTACAATGAATCAGGAGAGCCTTGCGGAATGTTTATATGAGAAGAAATGGTACAATCCCTTTCCAAAGTTCAAGTTTACAGAAAGGCCTGATACAGCTGCAGCCCAGATTCTGGAAGGAGATGTGGTTATTCTGGTGGATAATTCACCATCAGCAATGATAGCTCCTACATCAATTTTTGATGTGGTGGAGGAAGCGGACGATTATTACTTTCCTCCAATTACAGGAACTTATCTGCGGCTGTCCAGATTTTTAATTGCAATATTAACCTATATTCTTACACCCACTTTTCTGCTTTTGATGCAAAGACCAGAATGGATACCTGCAGGATTTGAGTTTATCATGGTCAAAGAAGAAATGAACATTCCGCTGATATGGCAGTTTTTAATTTTGGAGCTTGCGATTGATGGCCTGCGGCTTGCAGCGGTAAACACGCCAAATATGCTAAGCACCCCTCTTAGTGTGATGGCGGCGCTTGTGCTTGGAGAATTTTCTGTAAACAGCGGATGGTTCAATTCGGAAGTGATGCTTTATATGGCATTTGTGGCGATTTCCAATTATACACAGGCAAGCTATGAATTAAGTTATGCCATTAAATTTATGCGTATCATAAATCTGATACTTACGGCAATTTTTGGAGTATGGGGATATATTGGGGCAGTGGCGCTGATAATATTTGCAATTGGAACCAATAAGACAGTATCGGGAAAAAGTTATGTTTATCCTTTGTTTCCATTTAATTTAAAACAACTTTCAAAAAGGTTGTTCCGGTACCGGCTGCCAGGGGCAAGACAGTAGTTTTCTTTTTGATTGTAATGGGTAAATAAAAATGGTAAAATGACTAGGTATTACATGGAAAAACATTTCAAGGAGGATACCTATGGATACTTTTAAGATTATTACAAATACCACAGCAGATTTACCCCTGGAATATATTAATGAAAATCAACTGGGACTGGTTTATTTTAATTATATTATGGACGGAGTTTCTTATGGAAAGGATAAAGAGCTTGACTGGCGGGAGTTTTATAGGATGATGCGGGAAGAGGGGAAGATGCCTACCACATCCCAGGTTAACCCGCAGCAATACAAAGAGTATTTTAAAGAATTTTTAAAGGAAAACAAAAATCTGCTTTATATATCCTTTTCGTCCGGATTAAGTGGCTCCTGTCAAAATGCAACGCTTGCAGCAAATGAACTTATGGAGGAAGAGAAAGACTGTCATATTGTTGTTATTGACTCCAAATGCGCATCAATGGGAGAGGGGCTGTTTGTCTATAAAGCAGTTCAAATGTGGGGAAAAGGGATGAGTATGGAGGAGACTGCTAAAAAGCTCAGGGAGCTTGTTCTGCATCTGACCCATGTGTTTACGGTGGATGATTTAAATCATCTTTACCGGGGAGGACGTGTCAGCAAAGCTACTGCGGTAGTGGGGACAATAGCAGGAATTAAACCGATTCTTCATGTGGATGATGAAGGGCATCTGATTCCTCTAAACAAAGTAAGAGGCCGGAAAAAATCCCTTAATGCACTGGTTGACTATATGGAAGAGAAGGTAGTGGGATATCTGGATAGAAATGATATGGTATTTATCAGTCATGGAGATGCAATAGAAGATGCGGAATATGTAAAAGCTGAAGTTGAAAAACGATTTGGAATAAAGAACTTTATGCTCAATCATATTGGGCCGACCATAGGCGCACATTCAGGCCCTGGAACGATTGCCCTGTTTTTTGAAGGAAGCTCCAGGTAAATGGATAGCGCCAACAGACGAAGAAAATTTCGAGTTGTTAAGGGATGCGGACAGGAAATAAGAATTTCTGCAGAAAAATCCAGATTTGGAACGGTAAAACGGTACCCAATCTGGATTTTTCTATTTATACTTTATATAGATTCTGGTAAATTTCTATACATCAGTTAATGTTCTGAAATCTGAAGAATGCTTTCCATATCGGAAATCAGTTCTCTGGAATATATTTCTGCTTCCCGGCATATTTGCTCTGCCTTGGAATAATCACCATTGTTCAATGCGCTGATAACATAGGAACCAAATTGATGGAATTTTTTGTGTTTACTTCCAAGGGCATTCCATATAGGAAGCGCTTCTGGTATTTTAGGGGTCATGGCATAATAAAAATGACCAAAACCGCATTTGGAGGAGTCTAACTGCAACGGCATTACAGTCTGTTCATGTACCATGGTCTTTAAATTATTAAGCCATGTATGGTGTGCAGCGATAGCGTTGCGCATATATTGGGCAAATTCCTTATTTTCCAGATGGAAGAAGGCATCTTCTGACATAACGCCCATTTGTTTTACGGTATCATCTAATGTTTTTTCGATATCTGCAACCGGTTCAGTTGCCTTTTTCAATTCTACGCTGACCTTGCGCATAAAATCGGTACTGTCCATCAACTGGTTTTCCATTTCAGTCATGGAACTGCTGATTTCCTCACTGACTGCCGCAATAGAACTCATTGCTTCACTCACCTGGGAAATATGTTTATGGTTTTCATTATTTAAAGTCCACACATTACTAATTTTGTCTGTCATGCTTCCAAGGGCGTTGATTGTGTTGGAGGCGCTTTCCACACTTTTTTGGGACGCCTCTTTAATATTTTCCACAAAAGTGCGCATATTTCCTGTCAGTTTCTGGGTTTCTTCCGCAAGAGCTCGGATTTCGCCAGCCACTACAGAAAATCCTCTTCCTGCTTCTCCTGCTCTTGCCGCTTCAATAGAGGCGTTTAAAGAAAGCAGGTTAGTCTGCATGGATATGGAATCAATACCAGCAATAACCTCGCTCATACGGTTGATTACTTCTGACAGTTTATCCATATCTTGCTGCATTTCCTGGGATGCAGCAATGGTCTGGCCGGAAAGGTCCCTGATTGTTGTAAGTTCATTCTGACTTGTTTCTATTTTTTTGAAGACCTCATCAGTTTCTTCGGAAACAGTAATAATGGTATTGGTTAATTCTTCATGTTGATTATTGGCACGACCCTGAAAAGATGAAGCGCTGCCATTTCCAAAAATTGCTTCAGTTGCCTTTTCTACATTGTGGGAGATATCAATGATTTTTTCTGTTTGGTGCTGCATTGTCAGGTCAAGGGAACTAATTTGCATAACAGCTTTAATATTTTTTTCAAAAATTTCTGCAAATTGCTTTCTTCCCCTTAATAGTCTCTGATAAATATTTTTTAATTCTGGCGATTTTGAGTAATCAGCATCTTTTAGCTCAGAAACTGCCTTCATAAGCACAGCTTTTTTCTTTTCGATTGCCATATTTGTACCTCGTTTTCTGTAATAATGAAAGTTTGCCAGGCTGACATTTTTTGCAAAATATTTGCCATACAATATTAAATGCCGACACATAAGCGTTTTTTCATTTACGCATTATATTTCTATGATAAAGAATTTTGCTTTTTTTTGCAATATAATTTTGAAGAAATATTTATTCTTGCCAATGGCTTCCATAGAGACATGCCGCAGGGGGTAGCTTTGCACATAAAAATAAACCGGCATCACACGGAACCGGTTTGTATGTAAACAGGAAAACCTGTAGTTTCTTGTCGAAGCCGGTCAGCGCCCAAAACCAGCGCCGGCGACTTCTTTTTTGTAATTATAGTATATGGTAAAATTGTGTATAAAGTGTTTCCTAAAAAGAAAGAAAATATTAAGAAAAGCATAATTATTTTTCAAACCTACTTTTTTATGGAAATTTAATTTAAGTAGACAGACAGATAATAATCTATTATAATTAGATATAAATAATATACTATCAGACCATAAATGGCCAGTGAAACGTCAGTGGAAATAAGTTTTTTGTATATCCCAGGGGAAGGCGGGAGGGCTGTTTGAGTTGAAGAATAGGGGATGAAGATGAAAAATTTAAGAATCAGAACGAAGCTATTGGTAACATTTATGATTATTATCATTCTGTTTTGCGGGACTGTAGCGTCTGCAATCTATGGGCTTAAGGAAAATGCAGCGAAGTACTCGGAATTTTATAACGTTGGATATCAAATTACCAACAAAGTTATGAATATGCGCCGCGGTCTCCAGATTATTGTAAAAGACCTTGGGTTTATTACAATGGAGGATGATGATGAGAAGAGCGAGGCCTATTTAAGCGACATGCAGAAAGAAATGAAATTGCTGGAGGAAAATGCTACCTGGCTTTTTCAGAATTATACAGGAGACCAAACGCTTTTGGATTCATTTGCAGCTAGTGTCTCTAAGGCGGTAGAGATGCAGGAGACTGTTATAAGCATGGCGGAGACGGACATGCTTAAAGCGCAGAAAATGCTTCTTGATGAATATCAGCCCATGGTAGAGGAGGCTGTAGACACACTTATACAAATCAGTAAGATGGTTGAAGAGGGTGCAGATGCAGATTACTTAGAAACGGTTAAACTGCAGGAACTGCTGGTTGTTGCACAGCTTGGGCTAGCGGCAGGCGCGCTTATTATTACTATGATTCTGTCTATCTATCTGACAGGAGCAATCACGCGTCCTCTCCGCGAATTAGAAAAATCTTCCGGAAAGATTGTAAAAGGAGATTTTGATATTTCTGTGACTTATAAATCAAAGGATGAGCTGGGCAGTCTTGCAGAAGCGTTTAGAAATATGACGGTTATTTTGGAAGCGGTTATTTCTGATGCCTCAATGGTTCTTGGGGAAATGGCTGATGGCAATTTTGATGTGCGTACACAGGCAGAAGAAAGATATGTGGGAAGCTTCCAGAGCCTGCTTTTGTCTATAAGAAAGCTTAACCGTGGGTTAAGTTCCACTCTGGGGCAGATTAACCAAAGTGCAGACCAGGTGGCGGCAGGGTCAAGTCAGGTTTCAGATGGCGCGCAGGCGCTTTCACAGGGGGCTACACAGCAGGCAGCAGCTGTTGAGGAACTTGCAGCTACCATAGCCGGAATATCCCAACAGGTAAAAGAAACAGCGGAAAATGCTGCGGAGGCAAGGAAACAGTCAAGTACAGCCGGCGATGAGATGGAAGAATGCAATAACCAGATGAGAGATATGATGGCGGCTATGGAAGAAATTACCCGAACCTCCAATCAGATTGGGAAAATCATTAAGACGATTGAGGATATTGCTTTTCAGACAAATATACTGGCTCTTAATGCGTCTGTGGAGGCGTCACGGGCCGGGGCAGCAGGAAAAGGTTTTGCAGTGGTTGCTGACGAAGTAAGAAACCTTGCAAGCAAAAGTTCAGAGGCATCCCAAAATACCGCAGAGCTGATTGAAAATTCAATTAACGCTGTGGCACGGGGGACACAGATTGCAGATTCCACAGCACAGTCATTATTAAAAGTGGTGGAGGAAGTAAGAGTTGCTTCTGATAAAGTGGAAAAAATTGCAGATGCAGCTAAAGAACAGGCAAGCGCTATTGAACAGGTTACTATGGGAGTTGACCAGATTTCCAGTGTGGTACAAACCAATTCAGCCACAGCAGAGGAAAGTGCGGCTGCAAGTCAGGAACTTTCAAGCCAGGCTGAGGTATTAAAGGGACTTGTTGCTAAATTCATTCTTCGTGCAGAATATGCTTCAGGAAGAAGAGCAGGATATGACCAATCAAATTCCTCTTATTCAGGTATGATTAACTTAGATTAACAGTCAGGTGTTTGAACAGCTGTATACATATTTATATAAGAAGAAATAAACATTAGCGGGCGAAAGTGATGACATCCTTTCGCTCGTTGTTTTTGGGTGAAGATATGTTTTGGATTTAAATTTATAAAAAAATTGAAAAATTTTAAAAGTTTTACTTGCTTTTTTTAAAGAAATGTATTAGACTAAATAAGTCAGATACATAAGCTTTTGTGTGGATGATGAAGAATGGCTCGTTGGTCAAGCGGTTAAGACGCCGCCCTCTCACGGCGGAAACAGGGGT
>CAMUHA010000162.1 GCA_947088515.1 uncultured bacterium | reverse complement strand
AGAGATATGCTAAAATATAATAAGGAATTATTATTCCTGCTACCACCACACTTAACAACATAATTGTATAAAAAGGAGGCCTTTATTGTGAAATTAAAGAAATTATTAGCTTCTGTTTTAACAGGCTTTATCGTAGTAGCCATCCCTGTTATCGCAGGTGTGGGCAGTAGTCCGGTTACACTTGTTGCAGCCGCAGAAGAGAGTCCCACCCCCACCCCTACCCCTAGTTCTACTTCTGACCCAGGCGGCAGCCCCACAACTCCCCCCAGCGGCGGCAATTCATCCACTACTGATACCAGCAGTTCTACAAACGCTTTGGTAACACCTGCACAGCCGCCTAAATCTGCTCCTGTAAAAAGTGAAGAAGAAATTTTAGCAGAAGTTATCGCTGCTGAAAGAGCTGCAGCTGCAGAAGCTGATGCACAGCAAGCGGCACAGCTTGCAAGAGAGACTGGTATTCCTACATCTGTATCCATGCAGGCAGAAGGGGAAGATAAAAGCGTTGGAGAGTATATGAACAACGCCGTAACAGAGCTGCCCGGCTTAACAGACCTTACACCTGTTGCTCAAGGCGGACAGGTCATTATTAACGGCGCACCCACCAATCAGACTTTTTCCGTACAAAAACCACTGGTTGTACAGGTTCAGGCTGCACAGGCACAGGCTGCAGCGCTTGGCGGAAACATTATGAACGTTACTACGGTAAAAGGTTCCGTAAGCTTTGACACAGCAACCGTAAACTTCTATATGCCTGGTGTTACTGCTGGTCAGAATATTCAGGTTTACCAGCTAAAAGATGGTGTTTGGAATAATGTTGCAGTTTCAGAAATCAGAGAAGATCATGTTGTTGTTGATATGACCTCCTATGGTGTATACGCATTTATTGAAGTTCCGGCACAATAAAAAATTGAGAATTACTTTTTCCTGAAATTAAGTGTGGGGATTTGTGCACTGCTAAATGAATAGCAGTGCACAATCTTTTTTTCTGTTAAATCCGCCCCGTCTGAAAATATTCTGACTTTTATTGATTCCTGCATGACTAAATAAAAATCAGATAAAGTTGAGCAAATTTCTCATCATACCCTTGCTACTTGCTGTTATTCTATTATCAATAGCATTCATTGATATTTTCGAAAAATTTAAGAGCATAAAAGACTCGTATATTATTATATCCTATTAGAGATAACAAAAGGTAAAATAAGGAATTGTTACCCTCAAGTATCACCACACTTAGCAATCAAAGAAAAAGGAGGCTTTTATTAATGAAGTTAAAAAAATTATTAGCTACTGTATTAACAGGCGTTATGGTAATTACTGTACCTGTTATTGCAGGAATAAGCAGCGGCCCTGCTACCCTTGTTGTGTCTGCTGCTGGTAATGATGCCCGCCAGGATGGTACAGGTACAGATGGCACTGGTGAAGATGGAGACAATAATGGTGGCGCCGGAAACGGTGACAACTCTGGCAGCGAAGGCGGTGACAACTCCGAAAACGGCGACGGTAATGGCGAAGGCGGTGACAACTCCGGTAGCGACAACGATAGCTCAACTCCCTCTTCGCCATCTACAGGCAGTTCCGCAGCTCCTACTGCAAAGCCTGCCCCAGCTCCCAATCCTGAACCTGTAAAAAGCGAAGAAGAAATCTTAGAAGAAGTCATTGTTGCAGAAAGAGTTGCTGCTGCAGAGGCCGATGCACAGCAGGCCGCTCAGATTGCAAGGGAAACTGGTATTCCTACATCTGTATCCGTTCAGGCAGAAGATGAAAATAAGAGCGTTGGTGAATACATGAATAACGCTGTAACAGAGCTGCCTGGTTTAACTGACCTGACACCTGTCGCACAGGGTGGAAAAGTAATTATTAATGGCGCTCCCACTAATCAATCCTTCTCTGTGCAAAAGCCCTTAACCGTACAGGTTCAGGCTGCACAGGCGCAGGCTGCAGCGCTTGGCGGAAATATTATGAATGTTACCAATGTTAAAGGCTCTGTAAGCTTTGACACTGCAACTGTAAACTTCTATATGCCCGGTGTTACCGCTGGTCAGAATATTCAGGTTTACCAGTTGAAAGATGGCGCATGGAACAGTGTTACCGTTTCAGAAATCAGAGAAGACCATGTTGTTGTTGATATGACCTCTTATGGCGTTTTGGCTTTTATTGAAGTTCCGGTACAATAATAAAAAAGTTTTTAACTGAATAAAGTGTGGGGATATGTGCACTGCTAAACGAATACACCGCTAATTAATTAGCAGCGTTATTCAATTAGCAGTGCTATTCATTGAACCGTACACAGTCCTGTCCGACGTTCTCTCCTCTCTATTGACAGGTTTCAAAAATCCAACCATAACAGATTTCTTCCTAACCTCTGTATTACAAATCTGTATTCATCTTTTTCTTCTCATTTGTATAACAGATATTCATCTTTTATGACCTTAAATATTTTCAAAGTAGGAATATATAGTTTCAAGGCTTTATTTATATCCAAAATAGCATTATAGTTTCAAATTCGCTAAACTCAAGAGCATAACAACTATATTACAGCTGTAAAATTATGATAGAGGTACGTCAAGGTAAGATAAGAAATTCTTGTCCTTAATTACCACCACACTTAAAATCTTAATATAAGAAGGAGGCTTTTATTGTGAAATTAAAGAAATTATTAACATCTGTTTTAGCAGGTATCATGATAGTTACCGTACCTGTTATTGCAGGTCTGGGTAGCCCGTCATCAACTTTAATAGTGTCAGCAGAGGACGCGGGCGAAGAAACCCCATCCACACCGGATACATCAACTTCAGGCGCTACAACCACTCCAGGTTCCAGCTCTAGTGTCTCTGTTGTAAAACCGACTTACGACCCCAAACCTGAAGAGGTAAAAAGTGAAGAAGAAATCTTAGCAGAAGTTATTGCTGCTGAAAGAGCGGCAGCGGCAGAGGCTGACGCACAACAGGCAGCACAGATTGCAAGAGAAACTGGTATTCCTACATCTGTATCTATGCAGGCAGAAGGAGAAGACAAGAGCGTTGGCGAGTATATGAACAATGCGGTAACAGAGCTGCCTGGTTTAACGGACCTGACACCTGTTGCACAGGGCGGACAGGTAATTATTAACGGAGCTCCCTCCAACCAGACTTTCTCTGTACAAAAACCTCTTATCGTACAGGTTCAAGCTGCACAGGCACAGGCTACAGCGCTTGGCGGAACTATTATGAATGTTACCAATATTAAGGGGTCTGTTAGCTTTGATACCGCAACTGTAAACTTCTATATGCCTGGCGTTACTGCTGACCAGAACATTCAAGTATATCAGTTGAAAGATGGGACATGGAACAGTGTTGCTGTTTCTGAAATCAGAGAGGACCATGTAGTTGTTGATATGACTTCTTATGGTATATTTGCTTTTATCGAAGTTCCAGCACAATAATTAAATAATATTTTTGAAAACTAAGTGTGGGAAAATGTGCACTGCTATTTGAGGCAGTGCACATTTTTATTCATAGCTTTTTTCTTTTCCTGTATTATTAAAAGCACGATGCCCAAAAAGCATAGTAAAACTCCTACATAAATATAATCAAATGTATATTTCAGCTCCACAACGTGCTCTCCACGAGAAAGCATAACCCCAATAAAGGCATTTGCAACTGGCGTAATCTCTGTTTGCTGACCATCCACATATACTTTCCACCCTCTTTCATAAGGGATTGAAGTATACAGCAGTCCATCTTCCTTAGCTTCAACCTTACCTGTCAATCCTTTATCAGTGAATTCTGTCACATGAAAAATCTCATCTTGCAATATTTCATAGACCCTATTAAATGTATCCTCTTTAAATACGCTGACATATATCTGCATATCTCCCGATGTTTCAGCCTCCACTTGCGCCTTGACCGAAAATAAATCTCCCTGCTGGTAGTTTCCGGCTAAAAAAATATGTGCCCGATTATTCTCATACATATCAATTCTGTCTTTAAAATCAATACTTACAGAGCTTGTCTCTGGCAAGTTCACATATACATATGCACAGCCTTCTTCCGGCATCTTATAATTGTATTGAAAAATTCCCTCTTTTGGCTCTTTTTCATCACCTGACAGTGAACCAGCTTCTGACGGCATATATTCATATGTATAAATCCCATAGCCATAACGAAGCACATCCAAATTTTCATGTTCTACATGAATAATGTCCAATGCCTTAAACACATCATCATCTATTCCTGAAGCAGCCTTCAAAAAACTATTTTGATTATCGAATGGTGAATCATCAGTAAACTGAAAATCCGCTGCTTTCTTATCAACCATAAATCCCACGGGTAAATACGAAGTATTATTGTATAATAAAATATCTCCCGCTTGCCCAACTAATGTTAAATATTTTTCATTCACAATTTCATCTTCTTCAGAAATTAAGTATTTCATATTGAACAATGTATTTATAACTGGAGAAGAATTTTGATAGGCATATTTATTTATAGATACACTTAAGCCCATTTTTTGATATAAATCGCTTACATTCATATTTGCCGTAGAAGAAAAAACAGACGGACCGAAGTAATCATATAAAACAGAAGAATTGTCAGAGCGTTCATTTGCAAACGACATTCTATAAAAGCAATCCTCTCCCTCGTTTCCAGCTTCCTCTATAATCTCCCGCATCTCATCATATTGATAAGGATAATTGTCCCGGTTTGTCACCCCAATGGACTTCGTTCCTGTCATTACAGTTGGCACAAGCTCCAGCTCAACAATAAAGGTTAAGAGCAGTGTAAATTCTTTCCGGCTAAGTTTTGTCCTTATACCTGGAAATGTAAGGACAAAATATGCAGCTATAATCAGTGCATTTCCCAGCAATAGAGTCGGAAGCCCCACTCCATTTGCCGCAACCGGTCCTAAAGCTGACTCAGAAGAAGCTTCCTTAAAATATCTCCAGATTTCCTCACCTGCAACCACCGCATAATATACAGCGCCTGTAACACACATAAACAACCAGCCGCGTTTCGACAACGTTTCAATCCTGGAATATACCTGATAGGCAGATACTATTAACAGAAATGAAAGCATAAATGAAAAACGATACGGCATTCCAATCGGCGTATGAAGACCATTTAATATATAGCATAACAGTTCAATATTAATCCCTGCATAAAAGAACAAAAGCAGTGCCGAATGAACTGCTTTCTCCCTCCTGGATATCCCCGGCAGACGGTAAAACGCAAACAAAAATACTACACAAATAACACCACAGTACAGATTAGGAAGCACTGTATTTATATCAATTTCCCTGTAAGCAAATGTATTGGCAATAGTCTTTATCCAGCCTCTTTCCAGCTGCCATCTTACAATTTCATGATTTCCGGCGATGGAACTTTGTGTAGACAAAGTCATCACAACAGGCGCCAACACCACCGATGACATCAAAATCGAAATAATAGAAGAAACAATGATATTTTTTAAATTAACCAGCAACTCCTTCAGGCTGTTTTTACACAAAACACATTGGGCAAAAAAGTAAACCACTGTAAATATGCAGACTAAAAGTCCCATATAATAATTTGCGAAAATAGCAAATGTAAGAGATATTGTATATAACCTGCACCTTTTCTCTTTGACAAGCATCTGTATACCTGCCGCCACCAATGGAAATACAGCAAAAGTATCAAGCCACATAATAGTACAATAATAACTGCATGTCCAGCTGCATAGCGCATAAAGAGTAGAAAAAATAATAATCCCATATTCTCTCTTGTGATTTATCTTATACAGCGCATATGCGCAAAATCCCCCGGCAAATCCTATCTTAATAAGTATAAATAAAGCAAATACTTCTCTTAAAAATGCAGCTGGGATAAAGATTAACAGAAGGTTTAAAGGACTCGCCAGATAGTATGCCATCAATGGCAGAAATCCTCCCCCCAATCCGATGCGCCAATCGTAAAGCAGCGATTCTCCACTTTTTAACTTTCTGTGAAGCTCAGCCATAAAGGGATAATACTGATGCCAGGCATCTTGTACCATTATCTGATTGCTGCCAAAAGGATATATCCCAAGCGCAATGAACGCAATCAGCATAATTACAAACGGCAGCATAAGTGCCGACAGATAAAATAATATATTTCCATATTTTTTACTGCCTGTTATATCTTTTAAACTAACTTTACGCAGATATTTCATAGGTTACTGATTTCTCCTTTTTAATTCGTAACACACTTTCCTTTTATATAATAATAAGCACAAAAAAACCTGTCTTTATACTTCTTTACGCAGGCTTCTTTGTAATTTATGGTATCATAATTTACAAATTTTTACAACGAGATTCCTGTATTATCCACAGAAATCAATTATCAATTGCTACTGTGGTTAAATCATCTTTCCTTCCCCATACATCCATCAAACAGATCCGCCAGAACCGCTACTTAGGCAGACAATACAATTACTACCAGCAATAGCAACCTTGACTTTATATAGTGGAAATGATAGACTAATGAGGTTTGAAAAAAAATATGAAATTACAAATAGGAGAAACAGTAAATGAAGAAATCACTTATGCTATTATTGGCATCAGTTATGAGCGTGAGTCTGTTGACTGCCTGTAAGGACAAGTCATCCAAGGAGATAACGCCTGATGCTGCCCAGCAGTTATCAGGAAGCGATGCCACAGAAGAATCCGATTTTACATCTTCTAAGGCTTTAAATACCCTCGCAGATGCAAAATCATTGAAAGAGCAAACCAAAAGCCAGGATAAAAATTCTTTTTTAGAAATTATCAATGATACAAATGCCAGTCAACAACAGCGGCAAGAGGCTTTTAGCAATTTGATTACTCTATCAGAAACTATCGAAAAAGAAATGGCAGTAAAAATATTGCTGATGGGTAAGGGGATAAATGATGCAGTGGTATACATCACAAATACAGAAGCAAATGTTATGATAAACGCTACTGAACTTTCTGAGGCGCAACACGCTCAAATAGAGGATATTGCCATTCGCCACACGGGAATGCCTCCTGATGCGATTGTCATCACTTTATCAGAAAGCAATACAACAGAAGAATCTGATTCTACATCCTCTGTAAGTTTGGATATCCTTTCAAATGCCAGATTATTGAGAGAACAGACCAGGGAGAAAATAAAAGAACTTCTTTTGGAAATTATGGATAATCCGAATATCAGTGAACAGCAAAAACAGGAAGCCCTTGACAGTATAACTGCTATATCAAATAGCATTGAAAAAGAAACGTCAATAGAAACATCGCTGGTTAAAGGAGGGTTTAATGATGCTGTGGTATATATAACAAATGCAGGCATAGATGTTGTGGTAAATGCCGCTAAGCTTTCTGAAGCGCAACGTGCCCAAATAGAAGATATTATAGTCAGCAACACCGATATAGCGCCTGAGACTATTATCATCTGCACTCTGTTTTCCCAATAAAATACAGACCAAGATAAGACATACATAAAAGATTAATGAGAACGAGGACTTGTCTAAATGATTGATAAGAGAAAAAATGAGTAATAAAAAACCCCGATTTTTCGAGGTTTTTTAAGGCGCAGACCGGATTTGAACCGGTGCGTACTGGTGTTGCAGACCATTGCCTTACCGCTTGGCTACTGCGCCATTTACAAATATTATATCAAATCAATTGTTAGCCGTCAACCACATTTATATGTAATTTATCGACATAATGACTCCGACGGGAATCGAACCCGTGTTACCGCCGTGAAAGGGCGATGTCT
>CAMUHA010000161.1 GCA_947088515.1 uncultured bacterium | reverse complement strand
TGGGCTGGGGAGATGGCGCAATTCCCAACGTAGGCGCAGATAAATGGGAGTATCCTTACCTTCACAATCTGTTTGAGGCGGCGAGGGAGCAATTTGAAACAGACGATTAAAGATAAGGGTATTGCATTAGAGAAACAAGGGAGAAAGTAAGAATTATTCTTAGTATGTATCATAATAAATTTACGGCTGAACAAACCGCATCAGTTGGAATAAAAATGTTGAAATGCTTCCCTTATATACCAAATGTGCATTTTATGTTATGGTATACTATGTAAGAACTTTCTGCTTGTTTCATGGAGAGGAATTATCATGAAGATAATTGAAAAAGAAATTGTTAAACTATACAATGCACGATGTGGGAGAAGGGGATTTTTATGGCTTGCATAGAAGCGCAGCAGGAAACGAAAGGAAGGGATTTTCATGAAAAAGTATTACCTTGCAGTGGACATTGGTGCGTCCAGCGGACGTCACATATTATCCCACATGGAAGACGGGAAAATGGTGTTGGAAGAAATATATCGTTTTCCAAATGGCATGGAAGAATGCCGGGGACAAAAAATTTGGAATGTAGACCGTTTATTTGAGGAAATCAAAACAGGAATGAAAAGGTGTAAGGAGCTTGGAAGGATTCCTGTGTCGGTTGGAATTGATACATGGGCGGTTGACTTTGTTCTGCTGGACCAGGATAATGAGCGCATTGGACATGCGGTTGCGTACCGTGATGAACGGACTAAAAATATGGACCAGGAGGTTTATAAACTGGTTACGGAGAAAGAATTGTATGGAAGAACTGGAATACAGAAGCAGATTTTCAATACAGTTTATCAGTTGATGGCGCTGAAAATTAAGAATCCTGCTGATTTTTTGCGTGCGGCAAAGCTATTGATGATTCCTGATTACTTTAACTTCCTGCTGACAGGAAACGCTGTGACAGAGTATACAAACGCAACGACAACACAGCTGGTAAATGCCGGGACAAAGAGCTGGGACATAGATTTGATACATAAGCTGGGGTATCCTGAATCAATTTTCCAGAAGATTCAGCTGCCGGGAACAGAGCTTGGAAGGTTAAAGGAGGCTATTGCCAAGGAAGTCGGATATAACTGCAAGGTTGTTTTGCCCGCAACACACGATACGGGTTCGGCGGTGGTGGCAGTTCCTGTTGCTGATGACGGAGAGAGAAATGTACTCTACATTAGTTCGGGAACATGGTCCCTGATGGGAACAGAAATTCATGAAGCAGACTGCAGTGAGGCGGGCAGGCAGCACAACTTTACAAATGAGGGGGGATATCAGTACCGTTTCCGTTACCTGAAAAATATTATGGGACTTTGGATGATACAGTCTGTCAAAAAGGAGATTGGCGGTGAATTTGGATTTAATGAAATATGTGAAGCGGCGTCAAAGTGTGGGATTTCATCAATTGTGGATTGCAATGAGGAGCGTTTTCTTGCACCGGAAAATATGACAGAGGAAGTGAAAGCGGCATGTAGGGAATCCGGGCAGAAGGAACCGGAGGGGATTGCAGAGGTGGCAGCGGTTATATACAACAGCCTTGCAAAGTGTTATGCAGACACCCAAAAAGAAATTGAGAATATAACAAATAAGCATTATGACTGCATCCATATTATAGGCGGCGGGGCAAACGCGGATTATCTCAATCAACTGACAGCAAAGGCTACAGAAAAAAAGGTTCTAACGGGACCTGTGGAAGCGACTGCAATCGGAAATCTTGCAGCGCAGATGATTGCAGACGGATTGCTTGACGGATTGAAAGATGCGAGAAAATGTATTTTAAACTCTTTTCCTATTAAAGAGTATCAATAAAGATGGAGGGTAACAATGAATCAGAACGAAAGATACGAAGAAGCAAAGAAAAGATATGCTGTAGCAGGCGTGGATACAGATACAGCAATCAGAAAACTGAAGGAGGTTCCAGTGTCATTGCACTGCTGGCAGGGGGATGACGTGGTTGGATTTGACCATGATGGACCGTTGACGGGAGGAATCCAAACCACTGGCGACTATCCGGGAAAGGCAAGGACGCCAAAGGAGCTGATGCAGGACATGGATGAGGCGCTAAGGCTGATGCCTGGAAAAAAGAAACTGAATCTGCACGCAAGTTATGCGGTTTTTGGGGAGGGTGAATTTGTAGACCGTGACAAGATTGAACCAAAACATTTTGCAGCATGGGTTGCGTTTGCGAAAGAGAGAAACATGGGAATCGACTTTAACCCAACTTTTTTCTCACATGATAAGATTAAGGATGGTCTGACACTGTCAAGCCCTGATGAGGAAACCAGAAATTTCTGGATTGCGCATGGAAAGGCATGTGTCCGTATTTCACAGTATTTTGCAGAGCAGACAGGAGTGCCCTGTGTGATGAACATTTGGACGGGAGACGGCTATAAAGACATTCCCGCTGACCGTATGGGACCACGTCTTCGTTATAAAGACTCCATTGAGCAGATTTTGTCGGAACCGCATGACAGGAACCTTGTAAAGCCATGTGTGGAGTCAAAGGTGTTCGGAATCGGCGTTGAGGCGTTCACAGCGGGAAGCGCGGAGTTCGCGCTGACTTTTGCGGCGACACATGAGGGATGTCTTCCACTGATGGATAACGGACATTACCACCCGACAGAAGTTGTATCAGACAAGATTCCGGCGCTGTTGTGTTTTTTCCCGGAAATTGCACTACACATTACACGGCCAATCCGCTGGGACAGCGACCATGTTGTCTTGTTTGATGATGAGACAAAGGAGATGGCAAAAGAAATCGTCCGTAATGATGCACTTGAACGGGTTTACATGGCGCTTGACTATTTTGACGCAAGCATCAACAGGATATCTGCATGGACTGTAGGTTTTCGCAGTTGGCAGAAGGCTCTCCTTAACGCACTCTGTACGCCAAATGTTTTGCTGAAAAAGCTGCAGGATGAGAATCGCATGACAGAGCTTATGGTGATGCAGGAAGACATCAAGACCTATCCGTTTGGGGATGTCTGGGAGGAATACTGTAGGCAGTGCGGAGTGGTTGCGGACTGTGGCTGGTTTGATGCAGTCAGGAAATACGAGGAGGAAGTGTTGTCAAAAAGAAAGGAAGGTTAGGAACCATGAAATTTTTAGATGCAGAATTTGTACAGGGATTTATCCGTATGGCAGATGATGGCTGGCAGCAGGGATGGCATGAGAGAAACGGAGGCAATCTGTCATATCGGGTAAAGCCTTGGGAGGCAGAACTGGTCAAAGAAAATTTTGCTGCAAAGAACTGGCAGCCAATCGGGACAACCGTTCCAAAGCTTGCCGGAGAATATTTTCTTGTGACAGGAAGCGGAAAATATTTTAGAAATGTTATTATTAAGCCGGAAGATTCCATCTGTATGATTGAACTGGATGAGAAAGGTGAAAACTACCGTATTGTGTGGGGACTGGTTAACGGAGGCAGACCAACATCGGAGCTGCCTTCGCATCTGATGAACCATGAAGTTAAGAAAGAAGTGACGGATGGCAGATACCGCGTCATCTACCATGCGCATACTACGAATGTAATTGCACTGACTTTTGTGCTGCCACTGCGCGATGAAGTTTTTACGAGAGAGTTGTGGGAAATGGCAACCGAGTGTCCAGTGGTATTTCCAGATGGAATCGGCATTGTTCCATGGATGGTTCCCGGCGGACGGGAGATTGCAGTGGAGACAAGTAAACTGATGAAATGCTATGATGTGGCTATCTGGGCGCATCATGGAATGTTTGCGGCAGGAGAGGACTTTGACCTGACCTTTGGACTGATGCACACCGTGGAGAAATCGGCGGAGATTCTGGTAAAGATGCTGTCCATGCAGCCTAATAAGCGTCAGACAATCACACCAGATGATTTTAGAAGCCTTGCGAAAGATTTTAATGTTACATTACCGGAAAAATTTTTATATACAAAAGTGTAACATGTGTTGCATACCCCAAAATAATCTTGGATGAGGGGAAGAAGATGCAATATGTTTTGTACGAAATGCGGCAAGAAAACAGACGGGGACAACGCTTTTTGTCCATATTGTGGGCAGAAAATCAGCGCTTCAAAGGAAGGAGAAAGGGCGGCAGCAAAAAAATTGGTCTTTGCAGGTATCTTTGCCGTTCTTGGAATCACACTGCTTGCGGCTATATTTTTGACTAAGAATAAAGATGCTTCTGCTTCAGATATGTCTGAAAAAAGCAGAAGGCAATACGGAAGAATGAAACATAGTCTGTGTTTTTGAAACAGAATCTTGCGGAACCTTCGGTTATTTGAAAGTAAGCCGTTAGTTGATACAGTGAAAGAACATGTTTGAGCCATTGGTGCTAAGCTGCCAATGGCTTAAACATGCTCTGGGCTAACCGTGCTATTTTATCTTTGTTTTTCGGTAAACCTGGTATAAAACGGGTAAGAGAATTAAAAAAAGAATGAAGTATATTGTTAAAATAATGGGAACAGATCCAATTACTTTCCCGCTAATTTGGTATAAATTGAATGTTTTTACTGCAGCGCCAATTTGCAGCAGTTGGTCTGGAAGAAGTCCCAGCGCTTCTGATAATACAGATATTCCGCTTAAGAATGATGGGATAAATAATAAAATGAAGGGGATTGTTACTGCAAATGCTTTTGAACTTGTTTTTGCAGATACAAACATGGATAAAAACAGAATAAATAAACTACCTATATATCCGCCCCAAATATTCAACAAATAATCCTGCAGATAAGTAATATTGTAAAAACTTTTCCAGTTTGCAAACCCGTTTTGTATAGCGCAGCCAGCTCCATTATCTCCTAAGACCACTAAAACAATTCCGGAAAATAGTAATAGGGTTATCCAATAAATAGATGTAATCACTATGAAACCAGCTTTTATTTTTGCAGCAATGGCTTTATTTTGGCCTAACTTTGCAGAGAAGAAAATTGAATCGGCTTTTAACCGCCTTTCATCTGGAAATATTCCAGATACCAGAAATCCGGTAATTAATACGACTAACATAATGATGGAAGGAACATATTCCAATAATGCTTCCCACCCATCGGCACATTCGTAGTAAAAAGGTGTTTCAAGCTTTTCGTATTGTGTGATTAAGAATTGTTTTTCCTGTTCTGAATAATAATTTTCCTGCGTTTCCGAATTTAACCACTCAATTAGATTGGCGGTTCGCCTGTCATAAAATGAACGGACTTCTTCTTTTGTAATGCTGTCTGCACGATAATAGTTATACACTTGAAAACCACAAAACGCCCGATTTAACATTTCTCTTATATCAGAGAAACCTTGTTTTTTTGAATAGGCTTTATTTTTTTCTCTTACATCGTCAGAAAGGTATTCTTCGGAATTGTTAATAAGTGCATTTGTTTCAAGAACTCTTACTAATTTATCCTGGGTAATATATCCGGCCCATTGGTTTTTTTCTTCCCTTAATGCTCGTGCAGCGGCTGCCCCGGTTATTGTAGTTCCATTTTCATCCACGTAATTTACACAAGTAATGGCTAAATAACTGATAACACACAATACAACTAACAAAATTATAAATACAATCTTATTTACGGGTTTTGAAAAAATCTTTTTTAATTCAAAGCGTATCACTGTTATCACCAACCTTTTCACCGAAATAGTATAAAAACACATCCTCAAGCGAGGGGCGGACACATACGGCAGATTCACAAGGTTTTTCTGCTGAAATAATCCGTAATTCCACTCCGTGATGCTCAGTCTTCATGTTGGAAACTTTATATCTTCTTGCTATTGCAGACACCGCCTGCTGGGGGACAAGACAAGTCCAGACATCTTCCGGCATAGCGCTTATGATTTCGTCCAATGTTCCCTTATTTACGATGGCGCCTTCTTTCATCATCAATATTTCATTTGCAATATACTCAATATCAGAAACAATATGAGTTGACAGTAATACTAAGCGCTCTTTTGAAAGCTCACTTATCAGGTTTCGGAAACGTATTCTTTCATTTGGGTCAAGCCCTGCTGTCGGCTCGTCAAGTATTAAAATCTGAGGACTGTTTAACATCGCCTGCGCAATGCCGGCGCGCCGTTTCATTCCGCCGGACAGTTTTTTTAATTTCTTGTCGGCTGCTTTTGTAAGTCCAACGCTGACAATCAGTTCCTTTGTTCTTTTTCTGGCAACAACAGGAGGAATCCCCTTAATTGTTGCAATATAGAGAAGATAGTCTTTGACAGTAAATTCCGGGTAGAAGCCAAAATCCTGCGGTAAATATCCCAAAAGATTTCTATATTCTTCATCCATTTTAAAAATATCTTTTCCGTTATAATAGATATTCCCATCTGTAGGCTTTAACAGGGTACATAACATTCTCATTAAGGTTGTTTTACCTGCTCCATTTACACCCAATAAACCATATACTCCATTTGTCATAGTAATATTTATATGGTCTACTGCAACAAATCCACCAAATTTTTTTGTCAAGTTATCTAATGCCAAATCCATGTGCGCTTACCTCCAAAAAACTATTACAATAATGTAACGTTCGATAAATTGTAAATACCAGAAATATAATAGCAATTCCAATAAAGACAATCCAAAGAGGGAATGTTATTCTGGTATATATTTTTCCGTTCAAAATAAGAATCAGCCATATAGCGCTCCACGCAATACACATTATTACTGCTGTTGTTTCACCAAATGAATATTTACTGCATAAAATTCCAAAACATATAGCAGTCGTTACCATCATAGGAAATACGAATTGCACCAAAAGCTGTGAAAGAAAAATGTTCATTGTTATAGTGGTAATTGTACAAAAAAGGGTAATTAAAACAATATCCACAATACCAAATAACAAAATTCTTGCTGCATATATTTGCCGTAACGAATAATAAGACGTTGCCTCAATTTCCATTGAACGATAAGTCTGGCTTTTCCACAGCTCCGGGATAATCAGAATAATAAACAGGGAAGCGGCCACACCAAGTATTCTTTGTATGAGTTGTTCGCCTTGTACAGATGGCAGTGCAGCCCATAACAGAAAGAGAAGCAATATTTGATATAACCACCATCTTTTTCGTATAAGCCATAATTGCGCCCACAAAAATTCCCAATAAGTCAATAATCGTCCCTGCTCCACAAAACAGTAGGTTTCTATTGATTTCCTTATTGTTTCTGTTATTTTCTGTTCATCAGGAATTATTTGTCTGCTTTCCTTATAAGCCTTAAGCTTTTCTTCTAAATTCATTCAATCACTCCTTTTAACAATTTTTCTAATCGAATTTTTGCCTGTTTTATTCGGTACTTTACCAATGGCAGACTGATTTGTAATGTTTCGGATATTTCTTTCAGCTTTAATTCTTGAAAATAGTAGAGAACAATTACCTCACGCAATTCTGCCTGTAAATTATTTAAAGCTGCTTCAATTGTAATTTTGTTAAGAATGTCCTCTGCTTCCACTTGCTGCATACTATTTTGTAATTCTTCTGATTGTTCTTCTAAGGGACTTTCCTTTGCCTTTTTGTAATAGTCTCTGCAGAGATTTCCTGCTATGGTATACAAGTAATTTCTGGTTTTGCCCATATAACGGTAATCGGACAATTTCGAAAAGAAATGCAGAAAGGTTTCCTGTGTCAAATCTTCGGCATATGATGCGTCGAGGCAATGATAGCTACAGTATTTTAGTATTTCTTTATAATGATTGTGAATAAATACATTAAAAGCATATTCATCACCGCGCTTCATTTTTTGTATCAACAACAAATCAAAGTCCACGAAATGCTCCTTTCCCGTTATTGAAAGTCAATATACATCTTTCTATTATGTATAACGAATGAAAGCTGGAAAAAGATAGTGTTTTTTAATAGCAGTAAGGTTTTTAGACAAAGGAATATTTT
>CAMUHA010000160.1 GCA_947088515.1 uncultured bacterium | reverse complement strand
AGTGTCTGAATTTACTTTACAATAAAATGGTATCGTTATAAGGGGCTTTTCTGTTATGGAAAAGGAGATAACGGTGAAAAATAAGATGAAAACAGCTGCAGGAATTTTTACTATAATTTTCTGTATCGTTTTAGGGTGTGGGAGAAAGGAAAACGGACAGGAAATACTGTTTCTTCCAGCAAAAGAAGATGCCGGAAAACAGGCAGATGAGTCAAAAGACATGGTGTTTGGAGCGCTGCCAAAAGAAGAGGAAGAATGGAAAGAGGAACCAGATACGGAAAGGCTGCAGGAACAGGGCGGACAAAAGGAAAGTGTCCCCCCAAAGGACTGTGTGGTACATATCTGTGGAGCGGTAAAAAATCCAGGCGTTTATGTGATGGGAGAGGGAAGCCGGATATTTCAGGCTATTGAAATGGCAGGCGGCTTTCAGGAAGACGCAGACCAGGATTATTTGAATCAGGCGGACCTTTTATCTGATGGAGGCAGGGTTTATGTGCCTACCAGAGATGAAGTGGAAGAGGCCGGGGGCGGAAAGTTTTTGTCTGCCGGAGCTTTAAACGGACAGCAGGAAGATACAAACAAGGGTTCATCTCTTGTGAATATCAACACAGCAGGAGAAGAATTATTATGCACATTAAGCGGTGTAGGCAGCAGCAGGGCAAAAAGCATTATTGCCTACCGGGAGCAAAATGGCGCCTTTAAGAAGATAGAAGACATTATGAACGTTGAAGGGATAAAAGACGGGCTCTTCCAAAAAATAAAGGACAGCATTACGGTTTAAAAAATAAAACAGGGGTGTAAAAAATGGCAAAAAGGGTGTTGGTAGTTGACGATGAAAAGCTGATTGTGAAGGGAATCCGCTTTAGTCTGGAACAGGATGGGATGGAAGTGGACTGTGCATACGATGGAGAAGAAGCGTTGGAGATGATTAAGGGGAAAGTGTACGACATTATTCTTCTGGATGTTATGCTTCCAAGGCTAAACGGGTTTGAGGTCTGCCAGCAGGTCAGGGAGTTTTCCAGTGTTCCGATTGTTATGTTAACAGCCAAGGGAGAGGATATGGATAAAATTCTGGGCCTGGAATACGGGGCGGATGACTATATTATCAAACCCTTTAATATTCTGGAGGTTAAGGCCAGAATCAAAGCCATTATAAGACGCACGTCACCAAAGCCAAAAGAAGCGGCAAAAGTGATAGAAAGCGGTGATATGAAGCTTGACTGTGAGGGCAGGAGAGTTTATGTATCAGGAAAAGAAATTAATTTAACAGCCAAGGAATTTGAGCTTTTGGAGCTTCTTGTAGTAAATGCCAATAAAGTATTTGGCAGGGAAAACCTGCTAAAGCTGGTGTGGGGAAATGATTATCCAGGAGATGTGCGTACAGTGGATGTGCATATCAGAAGATTGCGGGAAAAAATTGAAGAAAATCCCTCTGAGCCTAAATATGTACATACCAAATGGGGCGTAGGGTATTATTTTGCATAAGATTTTGTCTAAACTGGCAGCAACGCCGGCCGCCGGCCGGCGTTGTATATACAGAGTATGGTTAATAATACTGGTATTTTATGGTATTATTAACAGGCAGGGAGCTGTTGGAAGGCTGCATGATAAATATGGCTGATATTAAAGCATTTCTTAAAAATAATAAATTAATGCGGAGTCTGAAGTTCCGCTTATTTGTCATTATGTTTCTGATGGGAATGGCGCCCAGCGTTTTTATGCGGGCAGGCATTCTTGAGAATTACGAGAGCCGGGCGGTAGAGGTGCGTACTTCTGATGTGCAGACCCAGCTTCGGATTATTGCAAATCATCTGATTACCTATAATTATTTACAAGACACCTCGTCAGAGGTAATAGGAGCAGAGCTTGAACAGCTATCCAATCTGTACAATGGGCGTGTCCTTATTATTAATGGAAATCTGAAAATTGTGAAGGACACTTATGGCATCAGTGAAGGAAAAACCATTATCTCTGAAGAGGTTATCCGGTGCATGAAAGGGGTCAATACAGTCAATTATGATGAGGTAAATGGCTTTATAGAGCTGACCATACCGATTGTGGAGACTGTATCGGCCCAGACTGCCACAGCGGAACTGCCTGCGGGAACGGAGCTGGTCAGAGGCGTTATGCTGACCAGCGTCTCTACCGATACTATTATCAGTACAATTGATATTTTGAGCCGGAAGGCGCTTATTGTGGAAATTATTATGGTGGTATGTATTTTTGCCCTTGCCCTTGTGCTGGTACAGATTTTAATCCATCCCTTTGAGCGGATAACCAGAGCCATCAGCGAGGTGAAGGCGGGATATACCAATGAACCCATTTCAGTACCAGATTATCTGGAAACAGAACATATTGTGGATGCGTTTAACAGCCTGCTTGAGAGGATGAAATCACTGGATGATTCCAGAAAAGAATTTGTTGCCAATGTTTCCCATGAATTAAAAACGCCTATTACTTCGGTAAAGGTACTGGCGGATTCCCTTTTAGCCCAACAGGATGTCCCGGCAGAGCTCTATCACGAATTTATGAAAGACATTGCACAAGAGGTAGAGAGGGAAGATAAAATTATCAACGACCTTTTAGCGCTGGTAAAGATGGAAAAATCGGCAGCCACATTAAATGTGGGGGTAGTCAATATCAATGAACTGTTAGAGATTATTTTGAAAAGACTCCGTCCTATAGCAAGGAAAAAGAACATAGAAATGACATTGATCAGCACGCGTGAAGTAGTGGCGGAAGTAGATGAAGTGAAAATGTCGCTGATTTTAACCAATCTGGTTGAAAATGCCATTAAATACAATCATGAGCAGGGGAGAGTGGAGGTAACGCTTGATGCGGACCACCAGTTTTTTACTGTACATGTGGCTGATACGGGAATTGGCATTCCAGAGGAATCCATTCATCATATATATGAGCGTTTTTACCGTGCGGATAAATCCCATTCCAAGGAAATTGGAGGTACCGGTCTGGGACTTGCCATTACAAGGAGCGCTATTCTTCTGCACAGAGGTTCCATAAAAGTGGAAAGTAAGGTTGGGGAAGGCTCTTTGTTTATAGTAAAGATACCACTTACCAGAGTATTAGTGTAAAGGAGCAGGCATCGCTTTGAATAAAAAGGGAAAGTATCTTTTTCTGCTGTTGCTTATGGCAGTTATGGTATGTGCCTGCAGCGTGCAGGATACCGGCAAGCAGGGAAAGGTCTATAAAATTTATTATGTAAATAATGAAGAGACAGGAATTTCGCCGTATGAATATGCAACAGAGACAACCGACCAGAGTGTGCTTATCAAGGAGCTTTTGGAGCAGCTTGGAATGGCTTCTGAAAGACTGGAATATAAAGCGCCTTTATCCGGCGCATTCCGTCTGCTGGACTACAGCATGTCCAAGGACCAGCTTATCTTAAATTTTGATGAAAATTACATGTGGCAGCCAGTAACGACAGAGGTGCTGGTAAGAGCGGCAATTGTCAGAACCCTGACACAAATAGAAGGAATACAATATGTATCTTTTCAGATAAGGACAGAACCGCTGATGGATGCTTCTGGAACTGTTGTGGGGAATATGAACGCGGATATGTTCGTTGATAATGCAGGAAATGAAATTAATACCTATGAAAAGGTAAAGCTGACGCTGTATTTGGCCAATGAAAGAGGAGATGGATTAAAAACCGTAACCCGGTCGGTGGTTTACAGCAGCAATATTTCCATGGAAAGGCTGGTAGTGGAACAGTTGATTGCAGGGCCGGAGGAAAGCGAAAATGTATATCCTACGATAAACCCAGGCACAAAGATTATCAGTGTCAATGTGAAAGACGGAATTTGTTATGTGGACCTTGACAGTGCCTTTCTGACACAGCTTTACAATGTAACTTCAGGTGTTACCATTTATTCCCTTATTAATTCGCTGGTTGAACTGCCGAATGTAAATAAGGTACAAATTTCCATTAATGGAAGCACCAATGTTAATTACAAAGAAAATATCAGTCTTTCCACTGTGTTTGAGAGAAATCTGGAACTGGTATCATAAGAAGAAGGGATAATATATGATAAAACGTCCATTGGGGCTGGGATGCTTTCTTATTACAGCGCTTTTGTTTGCTCTGACAGTTTGCTTCCCTGCTCCTTATAAGGATTATGGCAGCTTCCAGGGGAAGCGGCTTGCCATAACAGGGGAAGTATATAAAAAGGAAACGTCAGTTATAAAAGAAGAACCGGTGTCTGTACTTTATCTAAAACGAAGCCGAAGGGCGCAGATGGCAGAAGATGGGGCGGGTCCAGAGTGGGAGAGAGTTATATGTTATTTAAAGGATGGACAAAAGGAGCCGGAAATGGGAAGCCTGGTGTCACTGGAAGGCAGGCTGACGGCTTTTGAGAGGGCTTCAAACCCAGGACAGTTCGACACATATTCTTATTATCAAATTTCTAAAGTTTCTTACCGCCTGAATCAGGCGATAATATTATCAAAATCCACGAACTATAGCTATATAGGAGAAGCCTGTCACAGGCTTAAAATTTATTTTGCAGAAAAATTAAAGGAGGCGCTTCCAGAAGAAGCGTTTTCTGTAATGCAGGCAATGCTGCTTGGCATGAAAGGAAGTATGGAACAGGAGCTGAAAGCTCTCTACCAAAGAAACGGAATTGCTCATGTGCTTGCTATTTCAGGGCTGCATGTGTCAATGCTTGGTATGGGGCTGTATCATCTTTTAAGGAAATGTGGTGTGCCGATGAAGGTGGCGGCGGTTATTTCATCTTTATTCATGTTTCTTTTTGGAATGATGACAGGATTTTCTGTTTCTGCATTCAGGGCAGTGATAATGTTTGCTATTCAAATGGCAGGAATTTTTTTGGAGCGTACCTATGATATGCTGACAGCGTTAGCTGTGGCGGCAGTTCTGGCGCTTTTTGAGCAGCCTCTTTATCTATATCACAGCGGCTTTGTATTTTCTTTTGGTTGTGTGCTGGGAATAGGAATGGTCCAGCCTGTGCTTATGGAGGGAAAAGCTCTGGAATATTGGGGCATAAAAGTCTTAGCAGGCGGGGTGGGAATGATGATAATTACTCTGCCTGTATATCTTTGGTTTTACTATCAGTTTCCAGTGTATTCTGTTTTTCTGAATCTTTTGGTAATTCCCCTTATGAGTTTTCTGATGGCGGCAGGTGTTCTGCTGATTTTTTGCCAGATTATGTGCCCTGTTTTTTCGCCTTTATTTTGTTTCTTTATTCAGGGGGCGCTTAAAATATATGAAAGGACATGTGAATTTTGTGATGTCCTGCCTGGTGGAAAGCTGACGCCGGGAAAGCCGCAGGCATGGCAAGTGATGGCTTATGTTGCAATTCTTTTGATGGTGGTTTTATTAAAGAAAAAAATAAAGCCTCTGCTGCGCTGGTGTACGGCAGGTGTGGCTATGATGCTGTTAATACTTCATCCCAGGGGAGCGCTTTCCCTGACGTTTCTTGATGTGGGACAGGGGGATTGCATCTATATTGAAAATGAAAATGGAAACTGTTATCTGGTGGATGGCGGAAGCTCCTCTGTTTCTGATGTGGGAAAATACCGGATTATTCCTTTTTTAAAAGTACAGGGAGCCTCCCGGATAGAAGCCGTGTTTGTAACCCACCCGGATGAAGACCATTGTAACGGAATTGAAAAACTACTTGATACTGGAAGGCGTGAGGGAATAACTATAAAAAATCTGGTATTGCCAGATGTGGAGGAAGGATTAAAAAACGATGCTTATAAAAGGCTGGAGAGAATGGCAGCGCAGAGTGGTATTCCTGTATCCTATATCAAAAGAGGACAGAAAATCATGAATGGAAAAATGACTCTTATTTGTCTGAACCCTTCTTTCGATGTCCATTATGGAGGAACAAATGAATACTCTGTGGTGTTAAAGCTAACATATGGCGCCTTTAGCGCACTGCTTACCGGCGATGTGGAAGGAATGGGGGAGAGGGCAGTAATCCAGTATATAAAAGAAAACGACTGGGGACAGATTACCGTTTTAAAAGCAGCCCATCATGGTTCGGGAGGGTCAACGCCCAATGAATTTTTAGACAGTCAGAATCCTGTCTGCACAATCATATCTTGCGGCAGAAATAATTCTTACGGACATCCCCATATGGACCTGGTGGAACGTTTAGAGTCCCATGATTCAAATATATTTATTACTTATGAAACGGGAGCTGTAACTTTTACTACAAATGGGAGAAAGGTGCGTCTTTTGAAGTTTAGCGGTGAATAACAGTTGGAAGTATGATATACTTTATTGCAGGGCCACAGGGTATACTGGAGATAAGCCGGGCAGGGAGATAGAATCATGGAGGAACAATATGCAGCGTTTAAATGAAGACATCAAAACGGGACAATTCAATCATATGTATCTTTTATACGGGGATGAGGCCTATTTGCGGAGACAGTACAAGGACAGGCTGAAAGAAGCGGTTATTGGAGAGGATGAAATGAATTACCATTATTATGAGGGAAAGGACATTTCAATAGGCGCTGTTATTGACCAGGCTGAAACCATGCCTTTTTTTTCAAACCGCAGATTGATTGTGCTGGAAAACAGCGGTCTTTTTAAAAGCGGTGGGGAGGCTCTCGCCCAATATCTGTCGGGGGCGGCGCAGGATACTTATTTTGTGTTTGTAGAGACAGAAGTAGATAAAAGAAGCCGTCTTTACAAGACAATACAAACGAAAGGCTGTGTGGTAAAATTTGATATTCAGGATGAGAACACTTTAAAACGCTGGATATTAGGCATGGTCAAAAAAGAGAATAAAAAAATCTCGGAATCTGCTTTAAATTTTCTGCTGGAAAAGACAGGAACAGATATGGACAATATAAAAAAAGAAACGGAAAAACTGTTCTGTTACTGTATGGACAAAGAGGTGATTACAGAAAAAGACATAGAAGAAATCTGCACCAAAAAGATTGGGAATCATATTTTTGACATGGTAAGCGCTATCGCCGATAAAAAGCAGAAACTTGCGTTGGATTTATACTATGAACTGCTGGCACAAAAGGAGCCTCCTATGCGGATTTTATTTTTGATTGCCAGACAGTTTAATCTGCTCTTGCAGGTAAAGGAGCTTCAGGGAAAAAGTCTGCCTAACAAGGCCATTGGGGAAAAAATTGGTCTGCCGGGATTTATTGCCGGAAAGTATGTAACCCAGGCATCCCGTTTCCGGGGAGAAGAAATAAGAAATGCGCTGGAGGCCTGTGTTGCTGCCGAGGAAGATATTAAAACCGGAAAAATGAACGATTACATGAGCGTGGAAATGCTGATAATCAAATACAGCAAAATATAAAAAGCGGAACTGGAATTAAGAAAGGATAATTATGAAAAGTAATTTGACAACTTTGTGTTATATTGAAAGAGAGAATCAGTATTTGATGCTTCACAGGATTTCCAAGAAAAATGATGTCAATAAGGACAAATGGATAGGCATAGGAGGGCATTTTGAAGGGGATGAAAGCCCGGAGGACTGTCTTTTGCGGGAGGCAAAGGAGGAAACGGGACTTACCCTTACCTCCTATTGCTTTCGGGGAATTGTTACTTTCTGCTTTGAGGGTCATCCGGCAGAGTATATGTGTCTTTATACAGCAGATGGTTTTGAAGGCTCTTTGAAGGCATGTGATGAAGGGAAGCTTGAATGGGTGAATAAAGATGCTGTTTTAAAACTGAATTTATGGGATGGGGACTTTTTCTTTTTGGATTTACTGGATAAAGAAATTCCCTTCTTTTCCCTGAAATTATGCTACCGAAAGGATTGCTCATGGTATCAGGGGGTGTTTAATGGAAGGGAACTGGAGCTTTTAGATATTTGCGGAAAGGACGGACAGCCCACAGGCCATGTGAAAGAGAGAAGTATGGTGCACAGGGATGGAGACTTACACAGAACTGTGCATATATGGGTTGTCAGAAAAAGAGCAGACGGCGGTATAGAT
>CAMUHA010000159.1 GCA_947088515.1 uncultured bacterium | reverse complement strand
TACAGGAGCATTTTTCTTTCCCCTGCTTTATTTGGGAGGCGAAGAAAGAAGCGATATATTTTTAGTAATCAGCCTGCTTTGCGGAATTGGCGTAGTGTTAGGAATTATTAGTGCGCTTAATCGTTATTTGGCCCCTGGCGTGACTGCAATTCTGTTAAGTGCGGCTATTTTACTTTTAAGTTCTTTGTTAATGTTCGCTTTATCCTATCCGTTGACCGTGGGCATTTATTACAAAAAAGAATACTGACTAAATGTCTTCTTGCCAATAACTGCCTGAAAGAACAGGGGATAGAAGCGCCCTATTATATGAGTTATTTAGAAGGGGACAGGTTAATGCCATGTGGCGGGAGCATAACCCCATAGTCAGAGGAAATCCGGTACGGATTTATGAAGGGGAGAAGTTTGTTCTGAAAAACAGCAAAGGCAAGCGCTGAAAACAGGAGATATTTACAGACTTAACTAGGAAGGATTTTTTTTAATATAATGGGTCTGTGACAGAAAGGAGATTTTGGGATGGATGAAAAGATAACATTTAGCCGCGGCTCTTTTTTTCATGGGACGAAGGCGGATTTGAAAACGGGAGACTTTTTGACAAAAGGGTTTTTGTCAAATTATGCGGACAGGACAGCGAAATATGTATATTTTGCCGGAACGCTTGATGCGGCAGTCTGGGGGCGGAACTGGCAGCAGGGGAAGGCAAACAGCGGATTTATGTTGTGGAGCCGATGGGGGATTTTGAAGATGACCCCAACGTAACAGACAAGAAGTTCCCCGGTAATCCCACAAAGTCGTACCGTACGCAAGAGCCTTTAAAGATTGTCGGTGAAGTGGTCAGCTGGAATGGACATTCGCCGGAGGCGCTGCAAAACATGAAGGATAATATTGAAAGGCTTAGCCGTATGGGGATTGGGGCAATCGAATAGCTTTTATAAAGCTTATTCCGGCACGGGCAAAGGAGCCTGGAACAGTGATGGAAATAGTAATTTTGACAAAAACCAATCCTTTTTAAGATAAAATTTTGTTTATTTCACCATATTTGTTGACTTCACCCGTGAAAAGTTTATAATAAATTTATAAATATAAAAAGATATCAGGAAAGTGAGGTACATGATGGAGAATGTGGCAGCAGGAACAAAGAGGACAAAATGGTTTCAGAGCCTGACGGTTATGTTAATTTCGATTATCTGTGTTATGGTTTCTATTCCGACAATTGGGCTGGCATGTCTGGGGGTTTATTACCTTAGACAGTCCATGGATGAATCAATAGAGTCATATGAAGTGGCAATGACGGATGGTTATTCGATGGAAATTAAATCTCAGGTACAGGGAGCGCTGTCTGTAATACAAAATTATTACGACAGGAGCCAGAGTGGAGAGCTGACAGTAGAAGAGGCGCAGAAAATGGCGGCGGAAGCGGTCCGCCATATGCGTTACCGGGATGATGCATCAGGGTATATCTGGATAGACGGGGAGGATTATACACTGGTGATGCACCCGATTCTGACAGAGCAGGAAGGAAATAACAGATATGACCTGACAGACCAGAATGGGGTTAAGGTTACTCAGAGCGTGGTATCTGTTGCAAAGTCAGGCGGCGGATATAATGAGTTTTATTTTACCAAGTCAGACGGAGTGACCGTTGCTCCTAAGATTGCTTATGCGGAGATGTTTGAGCCATGGGGATGGGCAGTTGCAACCGGAAACTATGTGGATGAAATGAACGAAAAGATTGACACCAGAAAAGAGGGCATTCAGGATGAATTTTCACAAATGCTTAAGATTTATGGCGTTACGGCAGTGGTGATGCTGGTTGCGGCAGTGGTAATTTCATCCCTGGGAGGAATGCGGATTACCAAGGGCATTAAACAGGTGGAGGGACATTTGCGCCAGGCTGCCATGGGAGACTTAAGCTTTACTGTAAATCCCAGGCTGTTAAAGCGGGCGGATGAAATCGGAGAGATGTCCCGTTCCCTGGAAAATGTGCGTAAATCACTAGCTGGCATGCTGGGCAGTATGATACATACAGGAGAGGCTTTAAATCAGAGCAGTGAAAAGTTCAGCGAAAAATTTGGCTACATATCTGATAGCATACGCAACACCAACCAGGCGATTGACGACTTAGCTCAGGGAGCTACCAATCAGGCTAATGAGACAGAGATTGTGAATGAAAAGATTGCGGAGCTTGGCAGAGTTATTGAAGTGGAAAAGAACGGCGTGCAAAAGCTGGAGGAGGCTGTATCAGCCATGACCAGCCATTCAACGGGCGCTACGGAAAGTATTGAGGAGCTGGACCAGATTACTAAGGTAACAATTGAAACCATTGAGGTGGTTTCTGAACAGACCAACAAAAATAATGATTCCGCTGCTAATATCAACAAGGCAATTGAAATCATTAAGGGCCTGGCGGCTCAGACAAATCTGCTTTCCCTGAATGCGAGCATTGAGGCAGCCAGGGCAGGGGAAGCCGGCAGAGGGTTTGCGGTTGTGGCAGAAGAAATCAGGAACCTTTCTGAAGAGTCATCCGGCAACGCCAAGGAGATTGAAGGAATTGTAAAAGAACTGGTGGGTAATGTGGAAAGTTCTGTCAGTAAAATGCAGGAAGTTACACGCAATGTACAAAAGCAGCAGAAGTGCTTAAGCGAAACCAGGGAGGCGTTTAGGAGCCTGAACCAGGAGGTAAATTTAGTTGAGAGTGTCACCAGAGAAATTGGCAGCCAGACAGAGATTTTGGACTCCCTGAAACATATTGTAACGGATTCTGTTAACAGTCTGGCAAGCGTGGTGGAAGAAAATGCGGCGTCTACCGAAGAAACAAGTGCAAGTATGACCCTTCTGTCCCGTACCATCGGAGAATGTACAGAGGACACCCAGGGATTGGTGGAATTAAGCCACAGACAGAATGAAGAGGCAGGTAAGTTCAGACTGTAACAATGACAGATAATAAAAAGAGGCTCTGTGGATGGAGCCTCTTTTTTTGCGCAGGGGTATGTGAGGAAGCCTGGAGCTTTGTGGTAGAGAACAGGGATTAGAAATTCTTGCATTATAAGCGTCTTCTGTTAAAATAAAAGGATAAGGATGGCTTGTAAAGTGGAGGTATAAAAATGGCGTTTACACATCTTCATGTCCATACGGAATACAGTCTGTTGGATGGGTCGAACAAAATCAGAGAATATGTAAAGCGGGTGAAAGAACTGGGCATGGACAGCGCTGCAATTACAGACCATGGCGTCATGTATGGCGTGATTGATTTTTATAAGGCATGTAAAGAAGAGGGCATAAAGCCGGTTCTTGGATGCGAAATTTATGTTGCGCCAAACTCCCGTTTTGACAAGGAACTAACAGGAGGGGAGGACCGGTACTATCACTTGGTTCTGCTTGCAGAAAATAATACAGGATATGATAATCTGATGAAAATTGTAAGCCGCGGTTTTACGGAAGGCTATTATTATAAGCCGCGTGTGGATATGGAGCTGCTGCGGGAATGTCATGAGGGGATTATCGCCTTATCCGCCTGCCTTGCCGGGGAGGTTCAGCGTTACATCCAGAAAGGGCTTTTGGAGGAAGCGAAAAAATCGGCGTTAAAGTATAGAGAATGCTTTGGGGAGAATAATTATTTCCTGGAAATGCAGGACCATGGACTGCCGGAACAGAGAATGGTCAATACAGCTCTTCTTAAGATGAGCAGGGAGCTGGATATTCCGCTGGTCGTTACCAATGACGTACATTATACCAAAGCGGAGGACGCAAAGCCCCATGATATCCTTCTTTGCATCCAGACAGGCAAGAAGTTAGACGATGAGGACCGGATGCGGTATGAGGGGGGTCAGTATTATGTAAAAAGCGAAGAGGAGATGAAGGGCCTTTTTCCCTATGCCTGGGAAGCGGTGGAAAATACCCAGCGGGTGGCGGACCGCTGCAACGTGGAAATTGAATTTGGAGTTACCAAGCTGCCTCACTTTGAAGTGCCAAAAGGATATGATTCCTGGACCTATTTAAACAAGCTTTGCTATGACGGGTTAAGTGAACGGTATGGGGAGGATGAAAATGCGCCTGCCGGGGATACCGGGCAGACGTTAAAGGAACGTTTGGACTATGAGTTGAATGTTATTAAGGACATGGGCTATGTGGATTATTTCCTGATAGTGTGGGATTTTATCAATTATGCGAAGTCCAACGGAATTATGGTAGGGCCGGGGCGTGGTTCGGCGGCGGGAAGCATCGTTTCTTACTGTCTGAAAATCACCAACATTGACCCGATTAAATACAGCCTGCTGTTTGAACGTTTCTTAAATCCAGAGCGGATTTCCATGCCGGATATTGATATTGACTTTTGCTTCGAACGGCGGCAGGAAGTTATTGACTATGTAAGTCAGAAATATGGCGCAGAGAAGGTGGTGCAGATTGTCACCTTTGGTACCCTGGCTGCAAAAGGTGTGATACGGGATGTGGGAAGAGTGATGGACCTCCCCTACTCCTATGTGGATTCTCTTGCCAAAATGATTCCACATGTACCCAATACCAATGTGACCATTGACAAGGCTTTGCAGATTAACCCGGAGCTGCGCAGAATGTATGAGACAGACAGTCAGGTAAAGGAACTGATTGATATGAGCAAGCGTCTGGAAGGGCTGCCAAGGCATGCTTCTATGCACGCCGCAGGAGTGGTAATCTGTTCCCGGCCGGCAGAAGAGCTGGTGCCTTTATCCAGAGGGTCAGACGGCTCTATCACCACCCAGTTTACCATGACGACGATTGAAGAACTGGGCCTGCTTAAAATGGACTTTCTGGGCCTGCGCACCCTGACCGTGCTGCGGGATGCGGTGAATCTGATAGAAAAAGAGTACGGCGTTTCCATAGATATTGACCACATTGACTTTGATGACAAAAAAGTGCTCTCGTCTATTGGCACCGGACGGACGGATGGGATTTTTCAGCTTGAAAGCGGTGGCATGAAAAGCTTTATGAAGGAGCTAAAGCCCAGGAATCTGGAAGACATTATAGCGGGAATTTCTCTTTACCGTCCAGGTCCCATGGATTTTATCCCCAAGTATATTAAGGGAAAAAGCAGCGCCAAAGCGATTACATATTCCTGCTCCCAGCTGGAACCTATTCTATCCTCCACATATGGCTGCATTGTATATCAGGAACAGGTAATGCAGATTGTAAGGGATTTAGGGGGCTATACCCTTGGACGGAGCGATTTGGTCCGCCGTGCCATGAGCAAGAAAAAACAGGCGGTGATGGAAAAAGAAAGAGCCAATTTCATATACGGCAATAAGGAAGAAGGAGTTCCCGGCTGTGTTGCCAACGGTATTCCGGAGATGGTGGCTTCACAGATTTATGATGATATGATGGACTTTGCCAAGTATGCTTTTAACAAGTCCCATGCAGCCTGCTATGCGGTGGTGGCGTATCAGACTGCCTATTTAAAGTACTATTATCCGGTGGAATTTATGGCGGCGCTTATGACTTCTGTGATTGACAATCCGGGGAAGGTGGCGGAGTATATTTTGGTCTGCCGCAGTATGGGCATTACCATCCTGCCTCCTGATATTAACCGTGGGGAAAGAGGGTTTTCTGTGGACGGGAAATCAATCCGGTATGCGTTGACGGCCATCAAGAGCATTGGCAGGCCGGTTATAGACGCTGTGGTGTTGGAGAGAAATGAAAGAGGGGATTACACCAATCTGAAAGATTTTATCACACGTATGTCAGAAAAGGAAGTGAATAAGAAAACCATAGAAAACTTTATTAAAGCGGGCGCTTTTGACTCTCTTCCCGGTACCAGAAAGCAGTTTATGAGCTGCTATGTGCAGATTATGGACCGGATTGTGCACGATAAAAAGAATAATCTTGTGGGACAGCTTAGTCTTTTTGATATAGTGGAGGAGGAGCAGAAGGAAGAGTTTGATATCCGGCTGCCTGATGTTGGAGAGTATTCCAAGGAGATGATACTGGGTTTTGAAAAAGAGGTTCTTGGCATTTATATCAGCGGTCATCCTCTGGAAGAGCAGGAAGACTTGTGGAGAAGAGGAATCACTAATACTACAGCTGACTTTATGCTGGGGGAGGAAGATGAAATTGAGGTGAAAGATAATGCGCCGGCTGTGATTGGCGGAATGATAGCTGATAAAAGAATCAAGTATACCAAGAATGAAAAGATTATGGCGTTTTTGCAGGTAGAGGATTTGTTCGGCAGTGTGGAGGTGATTGTTTTTCCAAGAGATTATGAGAAGTATGGCGCAAAGCTTGTGGAAGATGGGAAAGTATTTGTAAAGGGAAGGGTATCTTTGGAGGAAGACAAAGATGGCAAGCTGATATGTGAAAAAATTACTCTTTTTGAAGAAATCCCACGGAAACTTTGGATTAAGTTTAAAGAAAAAGAGGACTATGCGCGCGAAGAAAAAGACCTGCTTTCTATTCTGGCTGACTCTGACGGCAGCGATAGTGTGATTATTTACATAGAGAACATAAAAGCTATGAAAAAGCTTCCACCCAACCGGAACGTATGTGCGAATAAGGAACTATCGGACAAACTCACCGCAAGATATGGGGCTGACAATATAAAAATTGTCTGGGACGTGAAAAAAGATTGAAAACAGAATGAAATAAGGGTAAAATAAATAAGAGCATGTCTGAAAAAGCGCTGCCCCATATTTTAATGGATGGGCAGGAGAAACCTTGGCACAGCAGCAGACAGCTTTACATATTAGAACTTCCGGAATTGTGGAAAGAAAGGATTAGGCATACTTATGGCAAAAGAGATTAAAACCATTGGCGTTCTAACCAGCGGCGGAGATGCGCCGGGCATGAATGCGGCGATTCGTGCGGTTGTGCGTAAGGCAATCGGAAACGGTGTAAAGGTAAAGGGAATTAAAAAAGGCTATCAGGGGCTTTTGAATGAAGAAATCGTGGACATGGAAAGAAAAGACGTTTCCGAGACGATTCAGAGGGGCGGTACCGTGCTTGGAACAGCACGTTGTCCCGAATTTAAGCAAGAGGAAGTTCAGGAGAAGGCGGCGGAAATATGCAAAAAGCATGGCATTGACGGCATGGTGGTTATTGGCGGCGATGGTTCCTATCGCGGGGCGCAGGCGCTTGCAAGACAGGGGATTAATACCATTGGCATTCCCGGAACCATTGACCTTGATATTGCCTGCACAGAATATACGATTGGTTTTGATACGGCTGTCAACACGGCGATGCTTGCCATTGATAAGGTAAGAGATACCTCTTCTTCCCATGAACGCTGCAGTATTATTGAAGTTATGGGAAGAAATGCGGGATATATTGCGCTTTGGTGTGGCGTGGCAAATGGCGCCGAGGATATTCTTCTTCCTGAAAAATATGATTACAATGAACAGAATATTATCAACAACATTATTGCCAACCGCAAAAAAGGTAAAACCCATCATATCATCGTAAATGCGGAAGGAATTGGACATTCCACTTCCATGGCAAGGAGAATTGAAGCGGCTACCGGCATGGAGACAAGGGCCACGATTTTAGGATACATGCAAAGGGGTGGTTCTCCTACCTGTAAAGACCGTTTCTATGCGTCCATTATGGGAGCCTATGCTACAGATATTTTATGCAGCGGCGGAAGCAACAGAGTGGTTGCCTACACAAAGGGAGAATTTGTGGATTATGATATTGAAGAAGCGCTGAGCATGCAGAAAGATATTTCAGAGTACCAGTATCAGGTGAGCAAAGTATTATCACAGTAATGCAGAGCAGAAACTGTATTTCTGCCCATCTGTCATGTGACCTGTGTGCCGCCTGGAGTGTGTTTCAAAAATGCTTTTTGCAGGATGCGTGCTGCAATTTGTTGCGGATTTCCTTTGCATGGGTCTGCAGATAAAAGATAACGCCGGCATTTGCCGGCGTTTGTGATGTATTAAAGATGCGCAAAGAGCAGATAAGGAAATGGTGCAAAACAAGGAGGATGGATATGATAACAAGTC
>CAMUHA010000158.1 GCA_947088515.1 uncultured bacterium | reverse complement strand
CAGTGGCAGTGGGAGTTGTGTGTGTGACTGCAATTGTCAGTCTGATACAGTCAGATAACAGGGAAAGACGTTATATGACAGTACTGTCAGTTATATCCACGCTTGTGCTGCTTTCCGGGGGAATTGCCAATGTAATTATAAATACTTTGTTTGAAGGTATCTATGGAAATGCGGCAGGCCAGTACAGCATGATGGTTTATGGAATTTTGATGGCGGTTATGCACGTTTTACAAATATCAAAAGAGTACCGCGCAAATGCAGAGGAAACGGCACGCCTTTTGGAGGAAAAGGTAAAAGCGGCACAGCAGCAGAATATACAGTTGGCACAGGCCAAAAAGGATGCGGATACGGCAAGACATGAAGCAATGGCGGCAAATGAGGCAAAGGGGAAGTTTTTAGCGCATATGTCCCATGAAATCCGTACGCCTATTAATGCGGTGCTTGGCATGGATGAAATGATTTTGCGCGAGTCAGCAGAACCGAATATCAGGGAATATGCCATGGACATTTATGCGGCAGGCCAGACACTGCTGGCGCTGATTAATGACATTCTTGATTTTTCAAAGATTGATTCAGGTAAAATGGAGATTGTGCCTGTAGAATATGATGTCAGCAGCATGATACATGACCTTGTGAATATGGCATCCCAGCGGGCGGAAGACAAAAATATTTTTCTTAAGGTGGAAGCGGGCCGGGACGTTCCGTCAAGGCTTTATGGAGATGATGTGCGCATCCGGCAGATACTTACCAACCTTCTTACCAATGCGGTTAAATATACTCATGAAGGAACGATATGGCTGCGCATCCAATGTCAGAGAAAAGGAGATATGGCGGTACTTACGTTTGAGGTGGAGGACACTGGGATAGGAATTAAAGAAGAGGATTTGCCCAGACTTTCAGCAGAATTTGAGCGGATTGAGGAGAACAGGAACCGGCACATTGAGGGCAGCGGTCTGGGAATGAGTATTACAATCCAGCTGCTTGCATTGTTAGGCAGCAGACTGGAGGTGGAGAGTGTCTATGGGAAAGGTTCAAGGTTCTGGTTTGTACTGGAACAAAAGATTATTGACCCTGAGCCAATTGGGGACTTTACATCCAGAGTGCGGCAGAGTGCGGAAAATAACAATTATAACACAAAGTTATACGCTCCGGATGCAAAAATACTGGTGGTTGACGATAATGCGGTGAACCGGAAGGTATTGCGGAATTTGCTGAAAAAGACGCAGATTCAGGTAACGGATGCAGGGAGCGGCGCTGAATGTCTGGAATTAATAAAAAAGAACTATTTTGACCTGATTTTTCTTGACCATATGATGCCGGAAATGGATGGTGTGGAAACGCTGCATTATATGAAAGCGCTTTCACATTACCCATGCAAAGATACGCCAGTTGTTGTGCTTACAGCAAATGCAATATCAGGAGCGAAAGAAAGATATCTGGCGGAAGGCTTTGACGACTTTTTATCCAAGCCTGTTGTGCCGGAGAAGTTGGAAAACATGATAGTCAAATTACTCCCGGAAAAACTGTTGCAGCAGGCAGCGTCTGCGGAGCGGCAAAAACAACAAATGGCAGATACCGGCGCCAATCAGAAGACTATGCCTGTGGAAGGAATGGAGAATACAGAAGATATTCTGGAGGAGTTTCCTTCCGTTGAGGGGCTTGACTGGCGTTATGCCTGGCTGCATTTGCCGGACAGGGAGCTTTTGATATATACTGTAAAGGAGTTTTATGCCCAGATTGATTCCGCTGCTGACAGCTTAGAGCGTGCCTTTGGAAGAATTGAAGACCTGGAACAGCTGGTGCAGTACAGGATACAGGTTCATGCCATGAAAAGCCTGGCGGCGACTGTAGGAATTTTACCTTTATCCGGTCTTGCAAAAATATTGGAATATGCAGCAAGAGATGGTAAAATAGATGTGGTGATGTCCCTTACAACGCTCTTTTTGGAAGAGTGGCGCAGTTACCGTCAAAAACTACAGGGGGTATTTGGAATAGAAACTGAGGAGAAAAAGGAAGTGACAGACTGCTCGGTGATATTAGCTCTCATTGAAATGGTGCGGTTTGCCATGGAGGATATGGACATTGACCAGGCGGACCAGTTAGTGAATCAATTGCAGGCATTTGAATATGAGGAGGATTTGGGAAGGAATATCCAAAAACTGCGGGAGGCAGTGACGAACCTGGACCAGGAAGAAACAGAACGCCTTGCGGATTTGCTCATAGGACAAATGAACGGTAAAGATAGCGGCGCCTAATAAAGGGGCGGAAATGGTACTTAAAATAGGAGATGTGTGGAGATGAAAAAAATCTTATTGGTTGGAAAGCTCAATACAGTGGTTAAGGAGACAAATAAGTTTTTGGCGCAGTATTTTCATGTGCAGCTTTGTTCGGAAAATGCCGGGGTCCTGGAGGGAATGATGAAAATTGTGAATCCTGACCTGGTTTTGATTAGCCTGATTGGCGCTTATAATATTGACAAATCCATTTTTTTTATGTTAAGTGACAAGTATGCCCAGATTCCGGTTCTGACGATTGGCACAAAGGAAGAAAGTGAAGCGTTTTTCCAGTACTATGAAGAGAGCCAGTTTGAAAATTTAATCCGCCCGGTTGAAAATACCGTAATTATGGAGGCAGTGTGCAGGAAGCTTAGGATAGAGCAGGAAGAAGCCAAAAAGCACGGGGCGGAAGAAAAAGGGGAAAATGGGGGCAAAAAGAGGATTTTGGTAGTGGATGACAACGGCACAGCGCTTCGGACCATGAAAGCAATGCTTGAGGAATATTACGAAGTTGCAATAGCAATTTCCGGCGCGCAGGCAATGACCTCTATCGGTAAGAAACGGCCTGATTTGATTTTGCTGGATTATGAGATGCCAGTCTGTGATGGAAAGATGACTTTGGAAATGATACGCTCGGATGAGGAAATGAGGGATATTCCTGTTATTTTCCTGACAGCTGTCAATGACAGGGCAAATATTGAAGCAGTGCTTAGATTAAATCCGGCAGGATATTTCCTAAAGCCTGCAGTGAAGGAACGGCTGCTTGGGGAGATTGGAAGAATACTGAATGAGACATAACGCTGACGCTTACCGCCTCCTGACTCTCTTTACCGGAAAAATTGACACAATATGACTATTGTGTTAGTTTAGAAGAGGGCAGGAGGCTTTTTGCGTGCTTTTGGAAGGTGACAGGTTTTGAAGGAAAACAGAAAGGAGCGGTGGGATAAAATGAAGTTATTTGATTCGGAGCGGAAAGTCATGGAAGCGCTCTGGCAGAAGGGAGAACTTCCGGCAGGGCAGATTGTCAAAATTTTGAAAGAGGAAATTGGCTGGAACAGGAATACAACTTATACGGTGATAAAGAAGTGTGTGGATAAGGGGGCTGTTAAACGGGAGGAACCGGGATTTATCTGCAAGGCGCTGGTTTCGCGGAAAGAGGTGCAAGAGTATGAGACGGAGGAGCTGATAGATAAGATGTTTGACGGTTCAAGGGAAAAGTTTTTTGCTGCATTTCTGGATGGAAAGAAGCTGTCAAAACAGGAAGTGGACCAGCTGAAAAAGCTGATAAACGATTTAAGCTGAAAATATCACAGGAAAAATTTGTACAAGTTCGTAGAAGAGCCTGAGGAAAGATTGAAAACTGAAAATTTTCAATCTGGAGATTTGCGCTGCGCACAAAGTCTCCGGGCTTTGGAAAGGAGCATGGTTATAAAAATGAATTTGCTGCAGATGAGTCTGAGAGCGGGGATACTGATTGTGGGAATTGGGCTTTGGCGTGCATTGTTTGTCCACCATCTGCCAAAGAAAGCCATGGTTTTATTGTGGGAGATTGTTATATTACGGCTGCTGCTTCCTTTTTCACTGCCTGTTTTTCTGCCTGGAATCGAAAGTCTGGAAAATATAGTTCTAATGGCGGAGCGGGGTTCGGTGAAGGTGTCAGTTGAGGAGGCGTACGAAACAACATTGGATGCAGGGGCAGACGAAGAGACGCTAATTATATCTTTATCCATGCAAAAAAAGGAGGAGAAGGCTGTTTTTGGGCTTATATATTGTCTGGGAGCTTTGGGGATGTTTGCAGGGTCTTTTTATCTTTATTTCCGGGACAGTCAGCTGTTTGGGGAAGGACTTCCCATGCCGGATGGCGACAGGGGCCTGATACTATCAGCCATGGAAGGGGAAGACAAAAGGCGGATGGAAAAGGTGAAATTACAGATATCCGACCGTACGTTAACGCCTGTGACTTATGGGATATTCCGGCCGGCAATCGTATTTCCCAAAGGTATATATTTAAATGGAGAAAATGAAGTTAATTTTTGCCTGCGTCATGAGCTGATACATATCAGAAACCATGATAATTTAAAAAAGCTTATTGCGCATGGGGCGCTGTGCCTGCATTGGTTTAATCCTCTTGTATGGGTAATGTATTTTTTATACAGCAGGGATATGGAACTTTTATGTGATGAAACTGTGATTCGGGGGAGGGGAGCATGCAGGCAGGATTATGCCATGGCCCTGCTTTCCATGGCGCAGCAGCGGCAGGCAGGTTTCCGCACAGGGCTTGGATTTGGAAAAAATGCAGTGAAGGAAAGAATCATGGCTATAATGAAGTTTAAGAAAATGTCCTGTGCCAAAGCTTTTGCAGCCGGGGCGGCAGTTATAGCATCGCTTATAGTCTTTATTGGACCATCCGGCGCTTCCTGGGACCAGGCGGAGCAGATACAGGAAGTTACCATTGCTGTGGCAGAGAAAGATGTGACATCAGACCGTACATATTTAGCAGGCGAGGATGACTGGATAATACAGGAGCAGTCGGCAGAGGCTGTAATTGAAGGCGGTGGATGGGACCGGCTTCACAATCAAAGCAGGATGGAGGCAGTGACGGAGAGTGAAGAAGCTTTTGTGAACACAGTGGCGGATGTTATACAGGAGTATCGGCAGTTTGGACTAAGGGCAAAGGCTTTAGGAGAGGATTACCAGCTTTACTATGAGGGAGAACCTATTTACTTTTTTGCGGATAACCAAAAAGAGGGGAAAGGGGGTTTTTCCGGCAGGCTGTTTTTGCGGCCGGCTAGCAGGGAAAACGGCTATACAGGCGTAATTACAGAGTATGATGAGGAGGGACAGATAAAAGGCGTGGTGCATCTTTCTGAAAAAGAGTCGGCAGAATATACCAAAAGATGGCAGTAAAGGGTACGTTGTCATATTGACGCGAAAACTGAATATGTATAAAGCAGGCTGTTGCAGGAACAATTTCCTCAACAGCCGTTTTTATGCACACAGGCGCCCAGAGGAACATTTCAGCATAAGCCAACGTGCGCCCGGCAGCGCGGACTTCTTCAACATCTATATTTTCCTGTAGAATGAAAAAATAATTGACACAGGGTGACTATTGTGATAGTCTATCAACTAACAGACTATTACAATAGTCATAAGTTTTGAAAGGAGTCGGAGTATGAAAAAAGGAACAATGAAAAGGCTGATATGTCTGTTATCTGCAGCGGTAATGCTGCTTATGGCAGGATGCAAAAACCAGGACGCAAAAGGGGATGAAACGAATGGTTCCAGGAGGCAGGAAAGCAAGGCGGAGGGAGAGAGTAGAGCAGAGGACCAAAAGGGGCGGTATATGGAGACGGAAACGGACTTATCAGAATTGCTGGATATAGTCAGCGAAATGAGGAAGATGCCGGACGGAAGGCTCCTGATAACAGACAGATGCCAAAGTATGCAGGCATCAGAGGACGGAGGCGTAACATGGAAGGCGCACAGCCACAACTGGCTGGAGGAAAAGATGGAAACCTCTTATATTATGGATGTAAAAATGGCGCCTGATGGAACATTAGGCATTATTTATGAGGATTATGAGAAAAGCGCCGGGGAGGAAGCAGATGGGGAAGAGACGGAAGACGAGGAACAATCCATGTTTGACCTGTCACCGGAATTGGCGCTGGTAACACCGGATGAAACAGTCATTCCTGTTTCGCTATCACTGACAGAAAATGATGTGTACCCTGCTGGTTTATGGGTTTCAGATACCGGCAGATTTTTTGTAACCACTTTGGGGGAGAACATCTACGAGGTAAAGACAGATGGCAGCAGTGAGTTGATTCTTACAACTATGGGAACCCCCAGATTAATACAGTTTCAGGAAAATCTGATGATTCTGGACGGGTATGATTTTGAAGTTCCTCTTTTTTATGACTTGGAAAAGAAGGCATATGTGGAAAATCAGGCAGTTTCGGAATTTGTAAAGGAAAATTATGGGGACAGACAGTTTAACGGCGGCAGCTGGTATGATTTATATCTGTTTCCGGGAAAAGAGGGGGAGATATATCTTGCAGGTAAAAAAGGGCTGCATTGTTACCGGGAAGGGGAAGAAGCGGTAGAACAGCTGATTGACGGAAAACTGTCCCGGCTTGGAAATCCCCAATATGGATTAAAGAGTATGGTTTTTCTGGAAACAGGGGAGTTTTTGGCGCTGTCCGGCGCAGGGAAGCTTGTCAGGTTTACTTATGACCCGGATGCGGCGGCAGCGCCGGATGAAAAGCTGAAAATTTACAGTTTAAAGGAAAACTACAGCATTCAGGTTGCGGCTTCTTCTTACCAGATACAAAATCCTTCTGTATATGTGGAATATGAAATTGGAATGGGAGAAGGGGACGCTGTGACAAGAGAAGATGCTCTAAAGAAGTTGAACACACAGATAATGGCAGGGGAAGGTCCTGACATACTGGTGATGGACGGTCTTCCTATGGACTCCTATGCAGATAAGGGACTCCTTTGTGATTTAAAGGGAGTGATAGGAAGCTTTGGGGAAGAGGAGCTGTTTGAAAATCTTCTGCCTGTTCTTGAGAGGGATGGAAAGGTATATGCCGTTCCCGGACAGGTAAGCTTTCCGGTTATGCTGGGCAGGGAAAAGTATGTTGTCAATATGAAAGGATTATCAGCAATTGCGGATGGGATAGAGCAGATGCGCAAGGACAGTCCGGGGGCGGATTTGATTGGACTTTGTTCTGAAAAAGCAATAATGAGATTTTTTGCTGTGATTTCCGCTCCTGAATGGAAGAAGGAGAACGGGGAAATTAACAGGGAAGCCTTAGAGCAGTTTCTTACTTTGACAAAGAGAATTTATGAGGCGCAAATGGATGGAATTAATGAAAAAAGCGTGGAACGGTACAAGGAGTCTTCAGAATACAATGCCCAGGTTGCAGGAGAAAAGTGGATATATGACCTGGCATTTTATGGAGGATTTTCTCTGGATTATGTGGCAGGGCGCTGCCAGATTCTCCCAGGAATGAATACATATCCCAATGGTTATTTTGATTTAACCTCTGTACCTAAAGCGGAAGGATGTGAAGATACCATTCTTGCGCCTTTGGACGGACAGGGAAGGGTTTTTGTACCGGAAACGATACTGGGGATAAATGCGGCATCCGGCAAGAAGGAGCTGGCGGAGGATTTCTTAAAAATGTTTCTGGGAAAAGAAAACCAGGTTGCGCTTGGAGGATATGCAGTAAACAAAAAGGCGCTGGAAGAGCTGCTGGTACCGGAAGAAGAATATCTGGGGGAAAACGGGGAATATGGCGCAATGGCAATCATTGATGAAGACGGGTTAGAATATATACTTAATATTTTCTTCCCGGACAGCGAGGAGCTGGCTGTGCTTTGGGGATGGTATGAATCGGCGGACATTCCGTATATATCGGATGCTGTTTTTGAAGAGACGGTTTTTGAGGAAGGAGCAAAATATATCCTGGGACAGCAGAGCCTTGAGGAAGCGCTTGAGGCCATTGTAAAGCAGCTGGCTATTTATATAGCGGAGTAATTTATGGAAAAGAAAAAAAGGAAGTTTTTTTGTTTATTTGTATTTCCAGGCTTTGCGGGAATTGTGGTTTTTGTACTGGCTCCTTTTCTGGATGTGCTGAAACGCTCATTTAGTACGGCGGTTACAGGAGCATACAACGGGATTAAA
>CAMUHA010000157.1 GCA_947088515.1 uncultured bacterium | reverse complement strand
ATAATTGGCAATCTGCTGTCCCTTGCTTCCTGTGCCTGAATAATTGGACGCCGACGCATAACTTTTGCTGGAAGAACTTTTACCGGAAGATGTATCTTCTGTGCTTTTTGACGAGCTTTGGGAGCCGCCGGAAGCTTCCTGGGCTTCCCTTTCCGCCTGCTGCAATGCAAGCTCCTGGGCTTTGCGGGCTTCTTCCTCTGCCTTTTTGGCAGCGTCAATTTCCGACTGCTTTTTGGAAGCTTCCGCTTCTAACTTACGTATTTCATCATTTTGCTTCTTTATGTTTGCCTTAAAAACAGCCGCCTCCTGTCTTGCATGGGCAAGCTGGACCTCATAGTCCTCATATTCTTCCTGTTTCCTGGCAAGAATAATTTCCAGGCTTTCTTTTTCCTCCATCAGCTCATGTTCCTGTGCTTCCAGTTCGGCCCGCTCTTCCTCCAGCTTTTGCTTTAACACCTCCACTGCCTCCCTGGCAGCCTGGTATTCCTCCAGCCGCTCCCGGTCATAGGCATAAAGCTGTTCCACATAGTCCATCTTATTGAGCATATCCGAAAAACTCCGGCTCTCCATAAGAATCTGCAGATAAGTTGTATCTCCTTTTTCGTACAGGTATTTAATTCTAAGCTTCATTGAGGCATACTGGTCTTCTTCTGTGGCAACAGCCTCTGCCAGCTTTTGTGTGGTTTCTTCAATCTGCCCTTCCTTTTTCTCAATGTCCTCTTCTATCAGCTCCACACTGGCAATAGTCTCTACTAAAGCCGCGTCAATTTCATCAATTTCTTCCCCTATCTCGTCCGCTTCGGACTGAATGGCATTTACTTTGCCGGAAGCATTGTTGTATTTTTGCTGTTCCTGACGTTTCTTTTCATCAGCCTCCCTCTTCTGCTGCTCAAGCTCCTGCTTTTGTTTTTCCAAATCGGAAATAGTGGTAGCCCATACCGGCTCTACCACTAAAATCGCCATGACACATCCCAGGATTCCAATAACTGTTCTGACCCTTCTTTTCTTTCTCCCCATTTTTACACCCCCGCATACCGCAAGCTCTGCTTTCGGTATTGCTTTCATACCTTTACTCTGAAGCAGGAACATTTACGGCGTTTTCTGACAGAAAATCCATTACCTCCTGCACCAGAAGAAATTCTCTGTAGGCTTCAACATCAATGGCCTCCTTATAGGCCTCCACATCCTCGTAATTTCTGTCCGCCGCTTCCTTTGCAAGCGTTTCCTCAAACTCCTTCTCTGTTATCTCAATTCCTGCTTCCCCAGCAATGGCAGACATCATAATATAACGCTGTGCCGCCATAAGCGCCTGGTTGGCCAGTGTGTCTTCATAAGCGTCTGCTTTTCCGCCATACATATAAGCCACATAAGTTCCGATATCCACGCCGTTCATCTGGGCGCCGGCCATGGCATTGTTTGTCAGGTTCCCCTTCAGCCGGTTTACCATTCCCTCAGGCGGCGTCTTAAATTCTGCATTTCCGGCAGCCGCCTCCACCACTGCATCCACTTTGTCCTCTTCAAATGAAGCATTTAAGCCTTCCATCAGTAAACTGCTCATATAATTTCTGTAATCTTCTGCATTCTGACAGTCTGGAAGGCCAAGTCCTGCCACATACTCGTCTGTAAGGGTTTTCCTGCTGATGCTGTTTACCGTTACAGTAAAGACCACTGGCGCTCCTGCCAGGTCAGGATTTGGGGTATAAGGGTCCGGGAAAGACAAATCAATATCTTTTGTCTCACCTATCTCCATTCCTATTACCCCATCCTCAAATCCGTTGATAAACTGTCCTGAACCTATCACAAGATCCGTTCCCTGGGCAGCGCCTCCTTCAAAGGCCACACCGTCTAACTTCCCTTCATAGTCAATATTGGCAATGTCCCATTTTTCAACACTCCGTCCTGTAACAGGCTCTGGCGTTACAGAGCTGTCCATAGACAGTACATAATTGATATAGCTCTCAAGATATTCCTCCGTTACCTGCGGTTCGGGAACCTGGATTTCCACTCCTTTGTAATCTCCCAGAGTAACATAATCCCCTGCATCAAAATCCTTTAAATACGTAAGCTCACTTTCATCCTTCCCCCCACAGGCGGTAAGAATCCCTGCCACTGCCAGAAAAGGCAGCAGTTTCAAAATTTTCTTATTCATTGAATTCCATTAATCTCCTTCTTTTCTTTCAAAAAAGCGCCCTTTTTTTTATACCATAAAATACGCCAACCGAAAAGTGTTTGTCCATCTTTTAATGAATATTTCATAATTATATACCTATTTCCCCCGAACTTCAATGAAACCCCTTGCCTATTTCTTACAATAATGTTAAAATAATTGATGTTCAGGCAAAAAACAGTAAAAATACTGTTAACCGCAGGGAGGTAAACCATGAGCACATTTTCAATTGTAATGCTTATTATTCTGGCAGTTTTAATTATTACATTGGTTGCGCTGTATTTTCTTGGAAGAAAAGCCCAGAAACGCCAGGAGGAACAGCAGGCACAGATTAACGCCATGAAACAGACCGTTTCCATGCTGATTATAGACAAGAAACGGATGAAAATTAAGGAGGCCGGCCTTCCACAGATGGTTCTTGACCAGACCCCCAAGCTTTTGCGCAATTCCAAGCTTCCTATTGTTAAGGCCAAGATTGGTCCCCAGATTATGACCCTTGTCTGCGAGGAAAAGATTTTTGATTTTGTTCCTGTTAAAAAGGAAGTGAAAGCAGTCATCAGCGGCATTTATATCACAGATGTAAAGGGACTCCATGGCAAAACCGTTCCCGTTCCTCCAAAGAAAAAAGGATTTTTCAAGCGCGCCATTGAAAAGGCACAGGAAAAAGCCGGCGCCAAACCAATTAAATAACCAGTAAATACATAAAGGATGTCCAATGGACATCCTTTTTTACATCAGGCCGATTCCCTCTTCTCTTGGGTGCAGCTCCATCTCTATTTTGCAGTCTGCCAGATATTGGTAATTTGCCTCCAGCGTATAAGCCACCTGTACCTTAATCTGTTTTTCCTTTTCCTCCACCAGAATAGACTCTGTGTCAAGACCAATCATAATATTCCCGTAAGGAGTCACATAGCTGGTAATATTTTTCTTATTTTCTTCAAATACCATATGTACATTGATAAGTCCCTTCTTGAAAACCTCAAGACATGTGTCGTTGAATTTAATCATATTTCTGGCGCTTTCGTTAAAACCCTCCATCATCTCTTCATAGATAACATAATGGCTGCCACCTCTTCTGTAATAATCTGCCGGTGTAATTGTCTCCATCTCCCCAGCTTCCTCATTCTGCTCTATCTGGAGCCCTTTTAAGGAGAGAAAAACTTCTTTTGTCATATTTTCAGTACTCCTCTATATTTACAATTTTTGCAGATAAAATGCCATACTTAATAATAGAATTTGCAAACCGCTTAAATTTTTCCGCCGCATCACTGACATAAAAACGGTACCGTTCATCCCCAAGCTTTGCTCTAGCATCGCTTAGCATATTTTTTTCTTCCAACAGCTCTTTTAACTCCCTGGCCGTCTCATAAGCAGGATTTACCAGTGTAACCCCATCCCCCATCAGGCGTCCCACTGTGGAACGGATTAAGGGATAATGGGTGCAGCCTAATATCAGCGTGTCAATCCCTGTGTCAATCAGTTCCTCCAGATACCTTCCTGCAATATCATCTGTCACCGGGTCCTGCCATAATCCCTCCTCCACAAGAGGGACAAACAAGGGACAGGCTTTTCCAATTACACTGGCCGCCGGATTGATTTTTTTTATGTATTCAGAATAAATTCCACTGCTTATGGTTCCTTCCGTTCCAATGACGCCTACCCGTCCGTTTGCCGTGACAGCTGCCGCCACCTTTGCCCCCGGTTTGACCACCCCAATAATGGGAATATCTGTTTCCTTTTCAATTTCCTCCAGCGCATAGGCACTGGCTGTATTGCAGGCCACCACAATCGCCTTTACCTCTTTGGACTGCAGGAAGCGTACAATTTGTCTGGAATACTTTGTCACCGTATCCCTGGATTTGCTTCCATAAGGAACCCTGGCGGTATCGCCAAAATATATTATTTTTTCATTGGGAGTCTGACGCATAATCTCCCGCATCACTGTAAGTCCCCCTACCCCGGAGTCAAAAACCCCCACAGGCGCATTTTTATTTGTCATATCTTATTCTCTTTTCTGCCTCAGTATTTTCAGGCATCTTCCGAATGCTGCAAAGGGCAGCGCTATCTGCCTCTTTGATATAAATATTCCACAAGCCGGCTTTTTATGCAGACATCCCCAAGCCACAGGCCTCCTGCCCGTTCATTTTTTATTGAGCCGTCCCCGCTTTCTCCTCCATCTCGCCCAGCATTAATTCGAACATCTCCCGCCTTCGGAACATCTCCTTCTGGTATTTGGGATGCTCCCTCCTTCGCCGCGCTGCCTGGTTTTGCCTGACCCGCTTCCCAAAAGACTATATTTCCTGCTTCCCTTTGACCTTCTCCCACCTGGTCCGCAGTTCCTATCCGGGCCATTTCATCCGTTTCCAGCTGACCTGCATCTGATTCCTGCCCGCAGGCCTCCTCCGTAAAACATAGCTCCGGATACACAAATCCCCACCAGCCCAAAGTGCCAATCAGTATCACAGCGGTTTCATATATCTTTCTCATTCTCTCTCATCCTTCCATGCCTGTCCATGGCTTTATCAAAATACCACATCCGTCTTTAAAACTGGTTTTGTGGCAGCCTGGCCATAATCATCTCATGATAAGAGTTTTGCCCATTTATGAACGTTTATTCAGCCTGCTTTCATTTTCCATCCGTATCTGTCTGATAATTGACCTTTCCTGATTATCAATATGCAGCCTGGCCGCTGCTGCTGCCCGCTCCTTATCCCGGCAGGCAATGCTTTCGTAAATCTCCCTGTGCTCGGATACCAGAACATCATGCTGGCTTTCTTCCTTAATATATACAAAGCGGTAGCGATACATCTGTTCTGAAAGATTATTTACCAGCTGCATCAGGCGCTGATTGCCTGTAGCCTCCACAATAATGTCATGGAGAGCCACATCCGCTTTGGCAATTACTGAAGCGTCTTTTCCCATAGCGGCCTCTTCAAATGTCACGCAGGCCTTTAAAAGGCGCTCTATATCCTCCTTCGTAATGCGGTCACAGGCAAGCTCCACACTCAGTGCATCCAGCGCACGCCGCACTTCCAGCACATCCTTTAAACTTTTCTCTGTAATCCTTGCCACTTCCGCTCCCCGCCTTGGAATCATAATCACCAGTCCTTCCAGCTCCAGCTTCCGTATCGCTTCACGGATTGGGGTTCTGCTGACTCCCAGCCGGTTTGCCAGATGCACTTCCATCAGACGCTCCCCAGGCTTTAACTGCCCGGTCAGAATTGCTTTGCGCAAAGTGTTGAATACCACATCCCGAAGGGGTAAAAATTCGTCCATGTCTACCTGTAACTGCCCGTCCATTCCTTACATCCTCCTTTTCTGTTTTCAAACACTCTGATTACTATTGTTACTGCCCGGTCCCTTCCCCGTAAAATCCTGTCACAAAAACCTGCCCTGCAAGGCCCGCCTTCCTTATTTTTTCCACTGCCTGTTTGGCCCCATCCATTTCCCAAAAGATACCAAACACGGTAGGGCCGCTTCCGCTCATCAGCGCATTCTCTGCCCCAGCCTGGCACATAATACGTTTGATTTCCCCTATAACAGGATATCTGGGAACCGTAACTGTTTCCAGTACGTTTCCAAGCCTTTGGGCAATTCCCAAAAGATTTCCCTGCCGGATTGCTTCCGCCATGCCGTCAATATCAGGATGGTCCGTCAGTTGGTCCAAATGAAGATTTTCATAGACAAATCTGGTGGAAACATTAACCTCTGGTTTGGCTACCGCCAGGATACATTCCGGCGCTAACGGCAGGGGAGTGAGCTTCTCCCCAATGCCTTCCGAAAGAGCTGTGCCTCCCATCAGACAGTAAGGTACATCCGCACCAATTTTTACTCCCAGCTTCTGCATATCCTTAAGGGTCATGGAAAGCCCAAACAGTTCGTTCATTCCATGAAAAACAGCTGCCGCATCTGTACTGCCTCCGGCCATACCCGCCGCAATGGGGATGTGCTTTTCCAGATGGATTTCCACCCCTTCCCCTATACCATATTCCTGCCGCAATATCTCTGCAGCTTTATAAATCAGGTTATCTCTGCCTGCTGGAACCTCTTTATTGTCCACTGACAAAAAAATGTCCGGTTTCCCGCACTTTTTAAAAGTTAACATATCCCAGATATCTACCGTCTGCATTATCATCTTTACTTCATGATACCCGTCCGGGCGCCGCCTAAGAACATCCAGTCCCAGATTAATTTTCGCATATGCTTTTCTTCTTACACATTCCATATTCTATATCTCCCCCTATGAGCTACCGCCGGATTTAAATCAGGAACGCCAAAACCGGAATACCGGCTTTACGCTAATTTTCCAAGACAGAACACATCCCAAAGACGCTCTGGCCAGATTGCTTGTATACATTATACACTATATTGTATTTAATTATATACATGGAAAACGTATTTCGTCAAGGCTTATCCTGTTTTATCATTTGCCTTTAAAGCATATAAATGCTGGAAACTGTAATACAATTTTCAAATTGTCTTTATTTGTCAGTGAATGTAATCCAGCTGCCTTTTGGGGTAGAATTGGGGTATAAATTTCCCATCATCCTTTAACGATATAAGGCAGCAGGGTGAAGGTTCCTTTCCTTCTCTCTGCATTCTTTCCCAGTAACGGCATAACAGCTATACCGCTTTCCGTTAATCATAAACCGCGCTTCTATCTTTCCATCTGCCCTTTGTCTGTATCCCGCTGGTAACATCCAGGTTCCGAACCCCTTTTTGTGGTTCGGGAAACGCTGGAAGAGAAACTCCAGCGGCTACACAGAGAACATACCATACAGGGAAATACAAAGTAGACTCAATGCACCATATGCTGGAGCATACCGGAAGCTGCTTTTCATATAACCAGAGAAATTATTCATTTCAAATGAGGAAAAGCCACCTCTATGACTAAATCAAAATTGAAAACCAGAGTTTTTGAACTTGAAAAACTATTGGAACAAAAGGAAAAGAAATACAACGCCTAAAAAACTGAGAAGCCAGACACACACAAATTCAGTGACCGCGAAAGAGACAACATGATTGCTGAATATCAGACCGGAAAGTCTATCAGAAAAATAGCTGAACAAAATAAATGCTCTGCAAGCTATGTTCACAAATTAATTAGTGAACATAAGCAATTTACCGAAACGCAAATACCGCACTGATAGCAGAATGCTGTCATGGCAGCAGGCGTCTGACCTTAAAAATCAGGCTGTATCATATTCTGGATGCCTCTCAATTTTATATTATGTCTTGCGTCCGGCTACAGGATATGCTATATTATAAGCATAAAGGGAAACCGAAGCGGCTACCTTCAATAACAAACTCTAACCTCTTACGAGGTCAGCCGTCACTATTGCAGTAGTGGCGGCTATTTTTTTCCCCTGAAAATCTGGTAAATCAGACTGACAAGGGCAACAATGAATATTCCAATCTGAATTAAATCAGAATATGTAACATACATTGGCATCCCTCCTTTCTTTCGTCTGGAGGGTTTTCCCCTCCGAAAAGAGGGCAGCCGCCTCGGCTTTGTCTAGTGATTATTTATTAGGATTAACAAATATTAAATCCCTTAAAATCGAAGACAGAATAATTTCAGAAAAGACTGGGCTCAGTGAAGATTCCTTACGAGCATTGTATAATCTAAAAAAAGCTATTTCGCCTGAAATAGCGCTTACGCCATGTAAAAATGTCTATATTTAAGGAAAATCATCCATACATCCATCAAAAATCATTTCCTCTATAACTTGCACACATTCATTTACATCTTTTGCAATATCTTTCCCCCAAAACCTTACAACATTCCACCCTAAAAACATAAGTTTC
>CAMUHA010000156.1 GCA_947088515.1 uncultured bacterium | reverse complement strand
ATTGAATGGTGATTCATGTACTATTTACATTAGAAGAAGAGGCCATATAGGAATGAATAATGTAAGGTTTCTATATAAAATATTCTGCTTTGTTTATGTATATGCCATAAAATAATTTATGTATTTATTTGATTGATTATTATACGTGCATATACATATTATAGAGTAAGTGCTATTGGGTTTATTTTTATAGATTTTGAGTAGCATTTTAGGAAGGACATGATAATGGAAAATATGAATACTGAAAAAAAAGCGCTTTTAATGTTATCTGGCGGAAGAGATTCTTTCTTATCAGCCTGTCGGTTGATAGAGGATGGGTATCAGGTTTTACTGGTTACATATGACAATGGACATATGTCAAAAACAGATAATGTAAGATTGCTATCTGACAGGTTGGGGCAGATTTTTGGAACGGAAAGAGTGAAACATGTGGGGATTCATTTTATTGCCCAGAATATTAGGCCGTTGCTAAATAAAGCATTGTATCAGGAACCTGCTGAGTTATGTAAGGAATACCCTCATTTGCTTTTAAGTCAGGTAAACTGTCTGGCATGTCATACAGCAATGTATTTTCATTCCATTGCATATTGTAAAGCACATGGAATAAAAGTGCTTGCTGAAGGCGCAAGAGAAAAACAGAAATTTTTTGTAGAACTGCCTGAAATGAAAAACAGGTATGAAGATTTATGCCAAAAATATGATATTTTGCTACAATTGCCAGTTTATGATTTAAAATCAGATATAGAAAGAAAGGATGAACTGGGAGAGTGGGGGTTCCTTCCCAAGTCATTTGAACCGCAATGCTGGTTGGGATGTGCCATGTTGCAGGAGTTGACTGACGACCAGCGGAAGAGTTTGACAGATTATTATGACAAAGAAATTGTTCCTCAGGCAGATGTGATGATTCGAAGGCTGACTAGTCAGAAAAAAGTTTTGGCTGATTGTCCGGTTAAAGGAAGTTATGTGTAATAAAGTAGCGGTTTTGGTCCCGCCTTGTATGCTTGCGCCAGGATTTCAGGTTAAAACAGATACGGATTGTAGTGAATGGTGGGTGCAGTATTTACAGCTATTTGTGCAGAATAAAGTGGACATTATTCCTTATACATGCGCGGAATCAAGTTTTGAGGGATATGAAAATGGGTTATTGCGGATGCCGCATGGCATTGATTATTATAAAAAGCTGGACGGATATGAGGAACATTGTCGGAACCTTGCAAAACAAATGGCGCATAAGATTTGTTCTATGAGAACAGGAGGATATAATTTTGCAGCAATAGTGGGGATTGAACATTCTCCAAGTTGTGCAGTTAATTATATTTACTCAAATAAGGGAATGCTAAGGAGATCAGGACTTTTCATTGACTCTTTAAAGGAAGAACTGAATTTATACGTAATTAATATTCCCTATATTGGAATAAACAGGAAACATACACGTAAATCAGTGGAAGCATTGGAAAAAATATTGAAAAACTCAGTGATGAATAATTAATCATTTAGATGACATTCTATTAAGGAAGATATTATTGGAATAATTTGGATATCCTGCAGCCAACCGCAGGATATCCAAATTATTTTGTATGAAAGTTTTCATTTCAAAACCAGCACGTATATAGAATGGGTAAAATAAGAATAGCATACATTCTATAGTTGGAATGGTTATAGAGCAGTCAGGCATTAATACCATTATTATTACTGCAAAACCTGATACGCAATCCTCTCCGCTCCTGAACATGCTTGCAAATCCTTTTCTGTCTTTGCAAGCATCGGCAAAAATTCCTTTTTGGCAGTAATAACCAGCGCTTCCATTTCTGATTTCATGGAAAGGTTGTTTTCTGATTTATATTTTCTCATTTTTGCAATCTGGTCCTTTATCATATCCCCAAAGGCAAGAAGCTTTGTATCCACATTTTCAGGCTGTTCCCAGAGCAGCAGATGCAGGGACTTTTCCCTTTCGTACTGTCTGAAAAATTCCTGATAAATTGATTCTGTAATATGAGGCACATATATGGCGTACAGCTTAAGAATGTTCAGCAAAGTGTAATATAAAGCATACTGTCCGCTTTGACGGTTTTCGATGCCGTGAATATCAGGGCGGTAGAGCCGTTCCTTCACGATTTCAATGTAGTTATCACAAAAATCTTTCCAGAACAAATCGTCAATTTCATGCCGGGCTGCCCCAATTTCGTATTCATTTAAGAGTCTTGTGGCTTTTGCAATGACTTCTTTGGTCCGCATTATCATCCATTTGTCGATGGGAAGAAGGCCGGATATATCAGGCATACTGTCCTTTTTATCCTGCATATTCAGTCCTTTAGTCCATGGGATATCCTGCAGGTGGGAGATGGCAAATCGGGAGGCATTCCACAGTTTAGTAAGAAACCGTTTGGACGAGCCAAGGTCCTTTGGTGAAAAAAAGGTATCGGTTCCCAGTTTTGTACCGGCTGTCCAGTATCTTAGCGCATCTGCAGAGTGGGTGGTAATTAAACTTTCCGGGGAAAGATTGCTGTTGTTTTTTGACTTGCTGATTTTTTCACCTGCCTTGGCGAGAACAAAACCGCTGACCATGATATCTTTCCAGGGGAGCTTTCCTGTATGGTAAAGGCTTCTAACAATGGTGTAAAAAGTCCAGGTGCGTATGATTTCATGGGCTTGTGCACGAAGGCTCATGGGAACCAGGGGAAGTCCCAGGCGCTCGTTTATCTGGGGAGATAAGGAAGAGGCGGCCCAGGTATCAAAAACAGCGCTTTCAGGGGTAAATTCACTACAGCCACATTGACAAGCGCCAAGGCATCCGGTTTCAAGGGGATTTACAGGGAGCTGGTCCGGCCGGGCAAAGGCAGCGCATCCACATCTTTTACAATACCATACAGGAAAGGGGATGCCAAAGTAACGCTGCCTTGAGATGCACCAGTCCCATTTTAAGTTTGATACCCAGGAAAGATAGCGGCTTTTCATGTGTGACGGATGCCAGTTGATTTCATCTGCCGCCCTTAAAAAACGTTCTTTTTCTGATAAAACGTCAATGTACCACTGTCTGGAGGGAATAATTTCTATTTCCTGTCCACAGCGTTCGTGGATAGATACTGTGTGTGTGATAATTTCTGATTTTAAAAGCAGGCCACGCTCTAAAAGAAGCCGGGTCATTTCTGTTCTTGCATCGGAAACAGGCAGTCCGCCGATATCAGGAACCGTTTTTTCAATGGAGCCATCAGGCGATATGACTTTCCGGTAAGGAAGGTGATATTGGTCAGCCCACTGTGCATCTGTGCTATCGCCAAAAGTGGCACACATAACGGCGCCGGTTCCTTTGTCAATTCCTGCTTTTTCATCTGCCATAACAGGAATCTCGAAATCATACAGGGGAACACGGGCTTTCTTTCCAATATATTTTGTATATCTGGTGTCGGAAGGATTGACAAACAGGCAGACACAGCCGTAAAGCAGCTCCGGGCGGGTGGTGGCAACCGGAATTATATCTCCGTCTACAGTAAATGGAATATAGTTAAACGTTGAAACACACTCTTTTGTATCAAGCTCGGCCTGGGCGATGGAGGTTTGGCACTGGGTGCACCATAAAACGGGAGATTCCTTTGCATAAGCTTTCCCCTGCTTAACCAGTTCAAGAAACAGCTCCTGGGTGATTTTTCTGACTGCCGGACTTATGGTGGTATATTGCAGAGACCAGTCAACGGAAAAGCCTAAAGACTTCCACATGGACTTAAAGCTGTTTTCATATTTTTCCGTTGTGGTGATACATTTGCTGGTAAAAAGACTGCGTGGGATATATCTGGCAGTGATGGCTTCCTCCTGCTCTACCAGACGTTCTGTGGGAAGGCCGTTGTCGTCAAAACCAAAGGGATAAAAGACATTGTAGCCCTGCATACGTCTGAACCGGGCAATCATTTCTGTCTGGGTGTAGGAAAAGATATGGCCAATGTGCAGTGTGCCGCTTACAGTTGGCGGCGGTGTGTCAATGGAATAAATGGGAGCTTTTTTGTCCCAATCAAATTGGTAGATTTGTTCTTCGTCCCAGAAATCCTGCATTTGTTTTTCAATAGTTTCAAAGTGATAATGTTTTTTCATGAGTTTACCCTCCATTTTAAAAATATGATGTGTTAATAGAAGGGCTTTTTGACGTGCTGTTTACGGATATAAAAGTGTGTCTGTAATACACTTTAGCAGGCAGAGCCATTAGTCCTGCCCGTTTATGGGGGACACGTTTAGCAGGCAGCAAGCGTGCTTATCTTTGTCCCTGTACATAAAAAAAGCCCCAGAGTAATGTTGCAAACTCTGGGGCGAAGATTATTCGTGGTACCACCCAAATTCAGGAGCGTATGCTCCTGCTCTTAACCGGTGCGGGAAGATAGTGTGCATGTAAGGCGCACTGTACGTCCGATACCGTTTTCCTGATTACGGTGGAAAATTCCGTTGAAGCCTACTGGGAAATTTTTCTTTAATTTCCGTTGGGTTCACAGCTCAGAGGCTACTTCCACACTTTCTTCACGAAGGTTTTCACCAAACACCTTCTCTCTGTGCATCAGATAAGTATGTACTCCTCCTCGTCAATGCCTTTCGCTGCATTTGGAATCAAAAATCAACTGCATCATAATGAAATTAATTCCTGAAGTTCCATATATGCTTAATTTTGTATTAGATTACTACAGACTGGCGGGAATGTCAAGCGCAGAAACTTCTTCCTTAAAAAAATAAAAAACTTCTTTTTGCATGAAACTATTACAGCGTTTAAGATGTCTAATATTCCAGAAAGGCATTGGGAGGTGAACAATGTTGCACTTTTTTTCCAACAAGAAGGGAGAAGCAAATAAAAACTTAATAGAGCAGATTATTCTGGAAAAGTATAATCAATATTACCGCCTGGCATACAGTTATGTGCGCAATGAAGGAGATGCAGGCGATATTGTGCAAAGTGGAGCATACAAGGCTTTGCAAAACAGCCACACACTAAAAAATCCGGAGTATGCCGAAACCTGGGTTTACCGCATTATGCTGAATGAATGCTTCCGGTATCTGCAGCAGCCCCGGCATCTTTCCTTTGAATCCATGCAGGAGGAGGGCTTAATGGAGCAGGGGTATCAAGAAGACATTTATAAGGACCTTGACCTTCAAAGAGCGCTGGATGCGCTTCCGGCCCAGGATAAGGCTGTGGTTGTATTAAGGTTTTTTGAGGACAAAAAATTTGAAGAAATTGCAGACATTCTTGATGAAAATGTCAATACCATTAAGAGCAGGCTGTACCGCAGCATGAAAAAGCTCTACAATTCCCTATCAACGGATATTGGTCAAGACATATGTAATCAAAATAACAAAATAGGCAGGTGAGAATATGGCATATGATTTTCAGGAGTTGAAAGAACAAAATGCTTTGGTAGAAAAAGAACTGCAGCCACTAAAAAGAGAATATCAAAAGCGGCAGATGACCAAAAAGCAGGAGGAGCAGTTGTATCAGAAAATAAAGGAGGCAAAAATGATGGATAAAAACAAACAAAAACATGGAAGAATCGTTAAATTTGCGGCAGCGGTCCTTTTGGCAGGCGTTTTTGTTATTTTACCAAATACGTCAGCGGCGGTGGCCCATGCTATGGAGCAAATACCAATTATTGGCCGTTTGGTGAAGGTTGTTACATTCCGTAATTATGAATATGAGACAAAACGGAATAAAGCAGATATTAATATACCGGAATTAAAACCGGAGAATCCGTCCGGGGATGGCAAAATCCAGGAAAATCTGGATTTTGCAACAGCAGAAATTAATGCAGAAATCCAGGGGATTACAGAGAAGCTGATTAAGGAATTTGAAGAGAATCTTGATGAGGAATGGGGGTATCAGGACGTTGTCGTCACAAGTGAAGTACTGGCAACGACTCCCGATTATTTTACCTTAAAGCTGATTTGCTATCAGGGCGCGGGCAGTGGATATGAGTGGAATCATTTTTATACCATTGATTTAAAGACAGGTAAACGGTTGCAGCTAAAAGATATTTTTATTGACGGGGCAGATTATATTACGCCAATCAATGAAAATATCAAGCAGCAGATGAAAGAGAGGATGGAAGCGGATGAAAATGTTTATTATTGGTTAAATGATGAAATTGAAGAGTGGAATTTTAAGACAATTACAGATGAAACTTCATTTTACTTAAATGAAAATGGAAATGTGGTTATTGGTTTTAATGAAGGGGATGTTGCGCCCATGTATATGGGAACAGTGGAATTTGAAATTCCTGGAAAGGCGCTGGAGGGTATCAGAAGATAAGAAAAACATAAAAAAGGGGCATATAATTATTACTTTCTTAAAGAAACAGGACGATATTATACGTATAAGCAAAATGTAAATGTTTTGGTTAAGCGAATATATTATCGCAAAAAGACCTGTGATGACGGGGGGGGGTAATAATATGAAAATTGGAGAAGCGCAACAAATTTACAGGGAACAGATAAAGGAATACCGGGCACAAAAGGCAGAGCTTTCAAAGCAGCTGAAAAATGTCCGATCCCGGATGGAGAGAGCGCCGGATAAGAAAGAGCAGTATGCGTCGGAAGCCGCCACGCTGGAACTGACGATAGATGCGCTGGATGAAAAAGAGGATGAGTATCAGGAGTATTTAGATAAACTGGCGGACCAGTATTGTGCATACTGGAATGCCGCAGTTGCGGACCAGCAGGCGGATGCTGCACAGGAGTATGGCGAGGAAATGGGGAAACTTCTTCAGGTTGCCCACCGTATTATGAGAGGCGCCGTTGTTCCGGCAGCGGATGAAAGGAAGCTGATGGAATTTAGCGATGAGCTGTACCAGACAGCAAAGAGTATTGGGGCAATGGCCCAGCGCCGGAAGAAGGAAAAATATGACTCCCTCTGGGGAGACGAGGAGAAAAAAGAATATGACGACCCCCAGGAAGTGGCGGAAAATGCAGAAGCATCCATTGACGGGCCGGAGATTGTGGATGTGGCAGATACCATAGCGTCAGTTGGCGCAGGCGGCAATGAGGCACAGGCGTGATAAAAGGGAAGGAAAAGCAGTGGAAAATTAACCACGCATAAGGAAGGAGTAGGAAGAAGATGCACTTTGCAGAGGCAAAGGGAATTTTGTCACCTCAAAATGGCATGAACCTGTACAGAGGGTGTACCCATGGCTGTATTTACTGTGACAGCCGCAGCCGTTGTTATCAAATCAACCATGATTTTGAGGACATAGAGGTGAAGCAGAATGCGCCGCAGCTTTTGGAAAAAGCGCTGCGTTCCAAAAGAAAAAAGTGTATGATAGGCACAGGCGCTATGTGTGACCCTTATATGCACTGCGAAAAGCAGCTTGAAATGACGAAAAAGTGCTTGGAAATTATTGATTATTACGGCTTTGGGTTTGCAGTGCAGACTAAGTCTGACAGGGCGCTGCGGGATTTGGAGCTGTTAAAAAGTGTCAATGAAAAGGCCAAATGTGTTGTGCAGATGACGCTTACCACCTATGAGGAAGAGCTGTGCCGGCTCTTAGAGCCTTGCGTCTGTACAACAAAGAAACGTTTTGAAACCTTGCAGACGTTAAAAGAAAATGGGATTCCCACCATTGTATGGCTGTCTCCGCTTCTTCCATTTATCAATGATACAAAAGAGAATTTGGAGGGTATCCTTGATTACTGCATAAAGGCAGGCGTACAGGGTGTGATTTGTTTTGGCATGGGACTGACTTTAAGGGAGGGAAACCGGGAATATTTTTATAAGGCCCTTGATGAACATTTTCCCGGTATGAAGGAGAGATATCAGCATAAATATGGGTTTGCTTATGAGATTACCAGTGAAAATCACAGCCATCTGATGGAAATATTCCATGAAACATGTAGAAAAAATCATATTATGAGCAACATGGCGCAGATGTTTGACTATCTGCACCATTTCCCGGAAAATAAGGGATATGAACAGCTTTCTCTTTTTTAAGGAAAAAGAGTATTTAACCATGTCTGTATGGCAGCCAATGAAATGCCTGAGTATAACATTGGAAAGGGAGCAGATAAATGAAGATATTAGTTGTGGAGGATGATTTAACTCTTAGCGCAGGTGTGTGTTTTGAACTGGATTGCAG
>CAMUHA010000155.1 GCA_947088515.1 uncultured bacterium | reverse complement strand
AGGGGATTTGGTGTGTGCCAAAGTATTCCAATCCTCAAGGGTATACTTACTCTGATGAGACTGTCAGGAGATTTGCTGCATTAAAGCCGGCAGCGGAGGATTTCAGGATTTTTTGGGATAATGCCTATGCGATACATGATTTATATGAGGAAGAAGGAGACGAGCTTCTGGAGATTCTTAGTGAGTGTGAAAAGGCAGGAAATCCCAACTTAGTTTATGAATTTGGCTCTACGTCCAAAGTGACTTTCCCCGGTTCTGGTATTTCGGCACTGGCATCATCCAAAGAAAATCTGGATTCAATCAGAAAAACCATGACGATACAGACAATTGGTCCTGATAAATTAAACCAGCTGCGTCATGTAAGATATTTTAAGAATATTGACGGGATGAAGGCACATATGATGAAACATGCAAAAATCATGCGTCCAAAGTTTGAAGCAATTATCCATGTATTGGAAAAAGAGCTGGGAGGAACGGGAATTGGTTCCTGGACCAATCCCAAAGGCGGTTATTTTATTTCTTTTGAATCCATGGAAGGATGTGCGAAAGAAATCGTTAAAAAATGTGTAGAAGCAGGTGTGGCGCTTACTGGGGCGGGAGCCACATATCCTTACAAAGCGGACCCAAATGACAGTAATATCCGTTTAGCGCCTACCTTTCCATCAGAAGAGGAAATTGCACAAGCTACAGATTTATTTGTGTTGTGTGTAAAACTGACCAGTGTGGAAAAGCTGCTTCAAAATAAACAGGAGTCTATAGGATAATGGAAGAGTATAAGAGAATAGGCAGAGAGCTGGTTGCCCATGGCGCAATTCTTGATTATTATCAGGATACAATACAGGTGTCCAATGGCAATGTGGCAAAGTGGGATTTTATAAAGCATAATGGAGCGGCGGCAGTCGTCCCTGTAGATGAAAAAGGACGGCTTATTATGGTAAGGCAGTATCGCAACGCATTAGACCGCTATACGCTGGAAATACCGGCAGGGGGGCTGCAGACGCCTAAGGAGCCTACGCGGGATGCTGCAATAAGAGAACTTGAGGAAGAAACAGGGTACAGGGCAGAGCATGTGGAGTGGCTTCTAACCATAAGAACAACAGTCGCTTTCTGTAATGAAAAGATTGATATTTATCTTGCCACTGGTCTTACTGCGGGAAAACAACATTTGGACGAAGATGAGTATGTGCAGGTTGGGGCGTATACTATAGAGGAACTGACAGAAAAGATTTATACGGGAGAAATTGAAGATTCAAAAACTGTGGCGGCAATTTTAGCTTACAGGGATAAATACTTGTGTAACCGGTTAGGAATCTGGAAACAGGTTACATAAAAGAATATTATAAACAGAATTTAAACAGGCTGTGCATATGCGCAGCCTGTTTTTCATATATTGGGATAGGCAGCGGATTTACATAGCTGTCCAACTGCTGATGCAGATAAGAAATGAAACAGGCAGAATCAGAAAGCCGGGAGGGACGGTGCAGAGTGTACAGAGCTGGGAAAATTAATACATATACATTATGGTGCTATTTGTTCCTTGGAAGTTTCTTTCTGGGAGTGTTTTTTATGAATATGGGGAATGAAAAGCTCCTTACAGAAGACGGCATTTTTAGCGCAGCATCTGTAAACAGACTGAAATATATTGAAATTGACAGTAACAGGTTCTTCCGATATGTGCTGAAAAACAGAGTTGGCGAAAGCGCGCTTCTGCTTTTACTTTCTACTACAGGAATCGGACTTGCATCTGTCTATGTCTGTATCATCTGGGAAGGCGCGCTTATGGGTATGACGATTACGGCGGCGGTTATACGCTTTGGCATAAAAGGGCTTCTTCTGGTTTTGGGCGGTTCCTTTCCCCATCAGCTGCTTTTAATTCCTGCGCAGATAATGCTATTAGGATGGTGTCATGAAAACTGTACCAGAATACATTTCCCATCCAGATATACCCCAGCCTATTACAACAGTAAAAAACAGCAGTTTATCAGACAGGGGATAACGCTTCTGTGGATAGGAATTGTTGTTTTGGTTGGATGTATACTGGAAAGCTATGTAAATCCCATGCTGATTTCGGACCTGGTAAAGATTTTTTAATATTTTATTCCCTGATTGAAAATTTGATTGCTTTTCTTTCTTTTACTGATTATAATAATATATTATACGATATATAACTTTTGATAATAAAATGTATTGTCAAAAGATGCGAAAACCAGAGGTTATAAACTACAAATTGGTGCAATACCGCAGGCAAATCTGGGGGATGCAGGGGTATAAAAATGGAAACAGAGATTAACGCATTTATGGTTTATCTGCGTAATGTTAAGAAAACTTCCGGAAATACACAAATGTCCTACCAAAGAGATCTGGTCAAGGTAAAGAATTATCTGGAAGAACAGGGCATTGTGGACGTGAAAAAGGTCACATTGACAAACTTAAATTCTTATATACTTTATATGGAAAAAAATAAATTTTCGGCGGCAACCATATCACGGAGTATAGCTTCCCTGAAAGCGTTTTACCATTTTATGTATAAGGAGAAGATGGTGACGGAGGATGTGGCAGAAATGCTTCATGCGCCTAAAATTGAAAAAAAGATTCCGGAAGCGCTTTCGATGACAGAAGTGGTGAAACTTTTGGAGCAGCCTCAGGGAGATACATCTAAGGAAATCAGAGACAGGGCAATGCTGGAACTATTATATGCAACAGGAATAAGGGTCACGGAGCTGGTCCAGCTTAAGGTTTCTGATGTTAATCTTTCCATGGGATACATTGTGTGCCGGGATGTGAGCAGGGAGAGAGTTATTCCCTTTGGCAAAGAAGCAAAGGAAGCGCTTAACCGTTATCTGGAGAAGGTGCGCGGAAGTATGATATCAGATGAAAGCGTGGAAGATTTATTTGTAAACTGCTTTGGACAGCCCATGAGCCGTCAGGGATTCTGGAAGCTGATTAAATACTATGCCAAAAAAGCAGGAATAGCTGCGGATATAACCCCCCATACTCTGCGCCATTCTTTTGCAGTCCACTTGGTTGAAAATGGAGCCGACTTGCGGAGCGTTCAGGAAATGCTGGGACATTCAGATATTTCGACTACCCAGGTTTATGCAAATATGAACCACAGCCGGCTGAAAGAAGCATATGCAAAAGCACATCCCCGAAATAAAAGAGCTGGTCTTTAGGCCAGCTCATTCATATTCTGCAATATCATAAATCAATTTTTTGGATGCTTCCCAGCCAAGGCACGGGTCGGTGATGGACTTGCCGTAAACGCCTCCGCCTACTTTCTGGCATCCTTCTTCAATATAGCTTTCAATCATAACCCCTTTTACAAGACGATGGATATCAGCATTTAGTTTCCGGCTGTGCATAACTTCTTTGACAATGCGTACCTGCTGTTCATACTGTTTGTTAGAGTTACTGTGATTCGTGTCTATGATGGTGGCAGGGTTTTTTAAGTCGCGCTCATTATAAAGAGTAAGGAGAAGATTTAAGTCTTCATAATGGTAATTGGGCAGGTTCCCGCCATGCTTGTTTGTGGCTCCCCTTAAGACCGTGTGCGCCAGCTCATTCCCATTTGTTTTAACTTCCCATCCCCTGTAGATAAAAGAGTGGGGGCGCTGGGAGGCGTATACAGAATTAAGCATTACTGTCAGATTGCCGCTGGTAGGATTTTTCATGCCAGAGGGTACGTCAAAGCCGCTGACTACAATTCTGTGCTGCTGGTCTTCCACAGAACGGGCGCCTATGGCAACATAAGATAAAATATCAGATACATATCCCCAGTTTTCCGGGTAAAGCATTTCATCAGCGGCAGTAAGACCGGATACTTCCATAGCATGGATGTGCATTTTTCTCATAGCAATAAGACCTGCAAGAAAATCAGGTTGCTGCTCCGGGTCCGGCTGATGGACGATTCCCTTATAGCCTTCTCCGGTGGTTCTGGGTTTGTTGGTATAAATGCGGGGAATAAGAATCAGTTTTTCCTTTACCTTTTCGTTTACCTCTGCAAGCCGGGTCACATAATCACAGACCGCATCCTCATTGTCTGCTGAACAGGGGCCAATGATAACCAGAAACTTGTTGCTTTTTCCGGTTATTACATCACGTATTTCTTTATCTCTTTTTGCCTTCAGACCAACAAGCCTGGGCGCAATAGGGTGCTGCGTTCTGATTTCCTCCGGGGTTGGCAGTAACTTAATAAAATCAAATGACATATATTTTCCTCCTGATTAAAGTTCCATATCCATCCACCCACCCAAATGCCTAACAGACGGTTGGAAAATCAAGTCTGACATATAAGCTAAAAACTCCCCTGGCACATGTATGGACGGTTACTTATTTAAAACTGGTCTTGTTAATTCTTTACTGGACTAAAGCAGCCGGGTACATTATAATATATCAGGATGGGAAACGCAAGAGCATCATTTTTGACGGACGATATAAAAGTTGAGATTTATATTAAATAGTTTGTTATATCAATATTTCTTGCATTATAGTCAGAAAACGTGTAAAATTTACAATATGTTAAATTTGCGGTAAAAACAGGAGGAAGATTATGGCGCTTAGTAAAAAACCGGTTACAGGAATGAAGGACATTCTTCCTGAAGAGATGCAGATTCGGGATTATGTGATAAGTGTAATTAAGGAAACCTACGGGAAGTTTGGATTTCTTTCTATAGAAACTCCCGGTGTGGAAAATATTCAGAATTTAAGTAACAGACAAGGTGGCGAAAACGAAAAACTGATTTTCAAAATTTTAAAAAGAGGAGAGAAACTGAATCTGGCAGAGGCAGAGTCTGAAAAAGATTTGGTAGATGGAGGACTCCGCTATGATTTGACTGTGCCGCTGGTGCGTTTTTATTCCAATCATGCCAATGAGCTGCCATCCCCTTTTAAAGCATTGCAAATGGGAAATGTATGGAGGGCGGAAAGACCACAAAGAGGACGTTACCGTCAGTTTATGCAGTGTGATATAGACATTTTTGGGGAACCTTCTAATTTGGCGGAAATAGAACTGATTCTTGCCACTTCCAGCACGCTTGGAAAGCTTGGCTTCCAGAATTTTCACATAAGACTTAATGACAGAAGAATTTTAAAGGCAATGGCCGCTTACAGTGGGTTTGCCGAGGAGTCTTATGATAATGTATTTATCATTTTGGACAAAATGGACAAGATTGGTTTGGAGGGCGTGGAGGCAGAGCTTCTTGCAGGAGGGTTTGGAAAGGAATGCGTGGATAAATATCTTGCCCTTTTTAAAGAGATGGAGGGGGCAAAGGACGGTCTTTGCTTTTTACTTGATAAACTGGGAGATGTTTTGGAGGCGGAAATCATAAATAGTTTGCAGGAAATTATGGAAAGTGTAAAGGCAACGCAAAGCTCTGAATTTTCAATTATTTTTGACCCTACACTGGTAAGGGGCATGTCCTATTATACCGGACCTATTTTTGAGGTGGCTATGCCGGAGTTTGGCGGAAGCTGCGGCGGCGGCGGAAGATATGATAAAATGGTGGGGAATTTTACAGGAAAAGATGTGCCTGCCTGCGGATTTTCCATCGGTTTTGAGCGGATAATTTTGCTGCTTTTGGAAAAAGGATTTAAAGTGCCATCCCAGCCTGACAAAATAGCATATCTTCTTGAAAAGGGTCTTCCCAAAGAGGAGCTTTGTCAGATAATTGCAAAGGCGCAAAAGGAGCGGGGAGAGGGCAAACAGGTACTTATAGTCCGGATGAATAAAAATAAGAAGTTCCAGAAAGAACAGCTTTCAAAAGAAGGATATACAGATTTTCAGGAGTTTTATAAGAATCCGTTAAAGTAAGGGAATTTTATGATTACTGTATATTATAGAAAAGTGTTTTCCAATCTGGAGGATGGCGCTTTTGAGCGCCATTTAAATAAGGTGGAAGAGGCGCGCAGAGAAAAAATACTGCGTCTTAAAAGCAGAGAAGAACAGATGCGGAGCCTGACAGCCGGATGCCTTTTACATGCTGTGCTTTGTGAGAAGATGTGCCTTTCAGCCAGCATTTCCGGGCCTTTCCAGATGGAATATCAGGAGAAAGGGAAGCCCTTCCTGACAAACAGGCCGGATATTCATTTTAATTTGTCCCATTCAGGCAGCTATGTGTGCTGTGCGGCAGCAGATGAGCCAGTGGGTGTGGATATAGAGAAAAAGGCGGACCTGAAAGAAAAGATTGCCAAACGTTTTTTTACATGGGAGGACAATCAGAGACTTTTGGATGCAAAACCGGAAGAAAAGAAAGACCTGTTTTTCAGAATGTGGAGTATCAAGGAAAGCTACATTAAATTTACCGGACAGGGAATGACTAAGGGGCTGTCCAGCTTCGAGATTGACTGGAAAATAAATGCCATATTTGAAAAGGAAAACATTCAGCCAGCGGCATACTTTTCAGAAAAAAAGGATATCAGCGGATACAGTTTCTGCGTATGCTTCCAAACGCCGGGACAGGAAGTAATCTGGCATTCTATGGATGCCGAAAGCCCAAATAATGGATAAAGATTTTAAATTTTTGTTGAAATCATCTGGCAATATGACTTATAATAATAGCGTGTATACAGATGACAATCAAGATTGGGCAAGGGAGACAGTGATATGACTTCATTGATTTTGGGTGATCAGGTCTATAACAGGGAAGTATCATTCTGCAGAGTATATAGTCTGGAGAGCAAGGAAAAACTGGAAAAGCTTTTTTTGGAAAACCGGATATCCTATTTTATTGAGTGGCAGGAACGTTCTTTTTTTTCCAGAATATTCGGAAGTGAAAAGCAGAAAAATGTCTTTACCATACGTATAAATGAGGCAGATGTGGAAAAGGCAACAGAGCTTGCGCGGGGAATTGACTCCGTTAAGTTCAGAAAGATGAAAGAAGAATCCCTGGGGACTTAATCCCAGGGTTTTTTGTGTTTCAGAAATAAAAATGGAGAGGAATCAGCTATGAGCCAGAAATCAAAAAATAACAATAAACCAGTGAATAAACAAAATGAAAAAAAAGCGCAGGAACTAAAAAGAAAATATGTAAAAAAAGATATTGCCTGCCCGGTTTATAAAAAGTGCGGAGGCTGTCAGCTTTTGCATATGGAATATAAAAACCAGCTTGGCTGGAAATGGAAGAAGGTGTCTGGTCTTCTGGAGCCATATGGCAGACTGGAAGGAATTATCGGAATGGAAGAGCCAGACCATTACAGGCATAAAGTACATGCAGCTTTTGGCAGAGATGGGAAGGGAGGCTTTGCTTCCGGTATTTATAAAGAAGGGACACATACGGTTGTTCCGGTAAAAGAATGCCTTTTGGAAAACGAAAAAGCAGATGCCATAATCAGAACTATTGGAGAACTTATAAAATCCTTTAAAATTAAAATTTATGATGAAGATACCGGATATGGCCTTTTGCGTCATGTGCTGATTCGGTCAGGATACCGGACTGGGCAGATTATGGTAGTGCTTGTGCTCCGCTCACCGATTTTGCCTTCCAAAAATAATTTTGTAAAAGCGCTTTGCAAGGAACATCCAGAGATTACGACTGTTGTGGTGAATGTAAATGATAAATTTACCAGTATGGTGCTTGGAGAGAGAGAACAGGTTATTTATGGAAAGGGTTATATTGAGGATGAGCTTTGTGGGATGACATTTAAAATTTCGCCAAAATCCTTTTATCAGGTGAATCCGGCACAGGCAGAGATTTTGTATAAAAAAGCAATAGAATATGCGGGGCTTTCCGGCAGGGAGACGCTGCTGGACGCTTACTGCGGCACTGGAACAATTGGTATTATCGCAGCTCCAAGTGCGGAAAGGGTTATCGGAGTAGAATTTAGTAAGGATGCGGTCAGGGACGCTGTAGCAGGTGCAAAGCGGAATGGAGTTTCAAATATCCGGTTTTACCAAGCGGATGCAGGCAGGTTTATGGAGGAACTTGTGGAGGAAAAAGAGAAGGTGGATGTGGTGATTATGGACCCACCCCGCAGCGGATGCAGTGAAAGCTTTCTATCCTCCCTGACAAGACTGAAGCCAGAGAAAATAGTGTATGTCTCCTGCAATCCGGAAACGCTGGCAAGGGATTTGGGGTATTTGTGCGGAAAGGGGTATCGGATGAAGAGGGGGATGGCAGTTGATATGTTTCCTTATACGGAGCATGTGGAAGTCGCATGTTGTCTACAAAGGAAGGATTCGTAGAAGTCCTTGAGTT
>CAMUHA010000154.1 GCA_947088515.1 uncultured bacterium | reverse complement strand
AATACCGGCAAGGCAAGCGCTTCCGATGTGGTGGCGGTAATAAGGGAGGTACAACGAAGGGTAAAGGAGCAGTTTGGGGTTACACTTGAAACAGAAGTTGTTTTTCTGGGAGACTTTTGAGGAGGTACAGTATGCGGTTCGTGGTAGTTACAGGCATGAGCGGCGGCGGGAAAAGTACAGCGCTGCGGATGCTGGAGGACGCCGGATTTTATTGTGTGGATAATCTTCCGGTACCGCTGATAGAAAAATTTGTGGAACTGATTGCAACGCCTGGGGGCGAGGTGTCCAAAGTGGCGCTGGGGCTGGATGTGCGTGCAAATCAGGCATTTGAAGATGTACAAAAGGTTTTGGAGAATCTGCGGGGGGCTGGATACGTTTTTGAAATCCTTTTTATGGAGGCTAATGACAGAACCCTTCTTAAGCGGTATAAAGAAACCAGAAGAATGCACCCCCTCTCAATTGGGGGAAGGATAGAAGACGGTATCAGGAGAGAAAGAGTGATATTAAATGATACCAGGGAGAAGTCAGATTATGTGATTGATACATCCAATTTGCTGACAAGGGAATTAAAGAAAGAGCTGGACCGTATTTTTGTACAGAATGAGGAATATAATAGTTTAATGGTAACTGTTTTGTCTTTTGGCTTTAAGCATGGAATTCCTGCAGACGCGGATTTGGTCTTTGATGTAAGGTTCCTTCCAAATCCATTTTATATTGATGAGCTGAAACATAAAACAGGCAATGATAAAGAGGTACAGGAGTATGTTATGGGATTTCCGGAAGCGCATACTTTTGTCGAAAAGCTTTCGGATATGATTTCTTTTTTAATTCCTAATTATGTGAAGGAAGGAAAGTACCAGCTGGTTATAGGAATTGGGTGTACCGGAGGAAAACACAGAAGTGTGACTCTGGCAAACAAGCTTTATGAGTGTATGAAGGACCAGGGAGAATATGGAATTAAGATAGCACATCGTGATATCGGACAAGGTATATAGTTTTGCATAGGCAGCAGCCGGAAAGAGGATGGGGCAGATATGTCATTTTCATCGGATGTGAAAGAAGAACTGGAAAAAATTATCCCCGGTCCCAGACATTGCCAGATATCGGAGCTGGCAGCGCTTATTCATTTCGGATGCATAGTAGAAGTAAAAGGTGAGGAACCGGGGGAAGTTACAATATTTTCCGAAAATCCATTCGTTAATAGAAAATACTTTACATTATTGGAGAAAACATTTATTATTGATGTTAATGTTATAAAGGTACTGCAGGCTGTTAAGATTTTGGATGAAGGCGGGTGTCTGCACCGGCTTTCGGAGGAGGTAAATCCTCTTCTTATCAAAAACAGCTGCTGCAGACGGGCATTTTTACGAGGGGCTTTTTTGTGTCTTGGCTCCATGAGCAATCCAAGAAAAGGGTATCATCTGGAATTTGTATGTGAATATGAGGTACAGGCTTTGCAGATACAGCAGGCAGTCTGTAGCTTTGAGATTGAGGCAAAAATAGTAAGGCGGAAAAAATATTATGTAGTATACGTAAAAGAAGGCGCTGGAATTGTTGATCTCTTAAATGTTATGGGGGCGCATTTGTCGCTTATGCTGCTTGAAAATCTGCGGGTTGAAAAAGAAGTGCGAAATTCAATTAACAGACAGGTTAACTGTGAAGCGGCCAACATTACAAAGACAGTAAACGCTGCCAATAAGCAGATAGAAGACATTCTTCTTTTGCAGAAGCATTATGGTTTGTCAAATCTGCCGGATGCGTTAAGACAGATGGCACAGGTCAGACTGGAGCATCCGGAAAGTTCTCTTTTGGAGTTAGGCGGATACCTTAATCCACCGGTAGGCAAATCCGGTGTAAATCACAGGTTGCGGAAGCTTGGCGAAATGGCTGATAAGATTAAGGGATAAAAGGGATTAGAGGAATTAAGGAGGAGTTATTATGATTGAAAAGTCTATTAAAATCCAGTTGAACGGCGGTCTGGAGGCCAGACCTGTGGCGATGCTGGTACAGGTGGCAAGCCAGCATGAAAGTTCAGTTTACATTGAATCGGAAGGCAAGAAAGTGAATGCAAAAAGCATTATGGGAATGATGAGTCTTGCGTTAGATACAGGGGAATCAGTTAAAGTTATTGCAGATGGAAAGGACGAACAGGAAGCAGTACAGAATATTGAAGAATATTTAAGCGGCAACAGACAATAAAATATAAAAAACAGAGAGCAAAGCGCAGGCTTTGCTCTTTTTCCAAATATGTATAAGGTGGTATGTTAATGGAAAAGAAAAGGATGCTTTTTATCTATAATCCCAAAGCTGGAAAGGCAAGGATTAGGAATGCGCTTATGGATATTATTGATATATTTACGAAAGCAGGTTATGAAGTTACCGTTTATCCCACCCAGACAAAGGGAGACGGGCTTGCGGCAGTAAAGGAGCGCAGGCTGGGATTTTATGATATGGTCGTCTGCAGTGGGGGAGACGGCACGCTGGATGAAGTTGTAACGGGGATGATGCAGTGTGAGAGTAAGCTTCCCATTGGTTATGTTCCGGCAGGAAGCACCAATGACTTTGCAGAAAGTCTTCATATACCTAAAAATATGTTAAGCGCAGCCTGGACAGTTGTGGAGGGGAGAGCCTTTGACTGCGATATTGGGGCATTTAATGATGACTTTTTTGTTTACATTGCGGCATTTGGAATATTTACAGAGGTGTCTTATGAGACGCCGCAGGATGCGAAGAATGTTTTGGGCCATATGGCATATATATTAGAGGGGATGCGCAGATTGTCCCAGATTAAATCATACCATCTTAAGGTTGAGAGCGGCGACTTTGCGGCAGAGGATGAGTTTTTGTTTGGAATGATTACTAATTCTACTTCTGTTGGTGGTTTTAAGCGAATTACTGGAAACTTTGTAGAACTGGACGATGGGGAGTTTGAAGTGACGCTGGTCAAAAAACCGGCAAATCCGATGGAACTTAACCTGATTATGGCGGCGCTGCTTAACAGAAATATTAATACGGATTGTATGTACTGTTTTAAGGCATCCAGCATCAGTTTTACTTCCGGAGAGGAGATTCCCTGGACGCTTGACGGGGAATTTGGGGGAAAGCACAGGAAAGTGAGGATAGAGAACCGCAGGCAGGCCCTTAGCATCCGTGTGCCCAATGAATAAGTTATTGTAATTATGCACAGGCAGGGAGAAGCCGGATGATAAATGTAGACAGTGACTGTATGGTTACAAAATTTAGGAAATATGATTAATAATTGTTCCATTTTTTTGTGGAATAGGTTATAATAGGAAAAGGCGAGAATGTTATTATTTTAACGGAGGTAAAGGAAATGTTAGTTTCAGCAACAGAGATGCTTCAAAAAGCAAAAGCAGGCCATTATGCAGTAGGCCAGTTTAACATTAACAATCTTGAATGGACCAAAGCCATCCTTTTAACAGCACAGGAAAACAATTCACCTGTTATTCTTGGCGTGTCTGAGGGCGCAGGAAAATACATGGGCGGATATGATGTGGTAGTAGGCATGGTAAACGGCCTTATTAAAGACCAGAATATTACAGTTCCTGTAGCGCTTCATTTGGACCATGGCAGCTATGAACACTGCTATAAATGTATTGAAGCTGGTTTCTCTTCTGTAATGTTTGATGGTTCCCATTATCCTATTGAAGAGAATGTGGCTAAGACCAAGGAACTGGTTGCTGCAGCTCATGAAAAAGGAATTTCCATTGAGGCAGAAGTTGGCTCTATCGGCGGAGAAGAAGACGGCGTAGTAGGAATGGGCGAATGCGCAGATCCTAACGAGTGCAAGGCAATTGCAGATTTGGGCGTTGACTTCCTGGCAGCAGGCATTGGAAATATCCATGGCAAATATCCTGCAAACTGGCAAGGATTATCCTTCGAGACACTGGATGCTGTTCAGCAGCTTACAGGGGATATGCCACTGGTTCTTCATGGAGGTACAGGTATTCCTACAGATATGATTCAGAAGGCAATTTCTTTAGGCGTTGCTAAGATTAATGTTAATACAGAGTGCCAGTTATCTTTTGCAGCTGCTACACGTAAGTATATTGAAGCAGGCAAGGATCAGGAAGGAAAGGGATTTGACCCTCGTAAGCTTCTTGCGCCTGGATTTGAAGCAATCAAGGCTACTGTTAAAGAAAAAATGGAAATTTTTGGTTCCATTGACAAGGCATAATGAAAATTTTAAAATTAAATTCTGTCATTTACTAAAGACGGATGCGAAAAAGGAACTGTCCACTATAGGCAGTTCCTTTTTTATTCGCTGTGCAGATTTGCGGGAAATATGTTGTTAATATAAATTGCAAAAGTGCAGTATATAGGGTTAAGAAAGCTTTATGCTTCTTCCTGTTTTAAGGCTTCCTCCTGCATTTTTTGAATTGCAGGGTCAAAAGAAAGCATAGGCTTTGCGTGGACATCTGTTTTAGTGACTTTGCGTGCCAGATAATTCTTTGTAATGGCAAACACGGTGCCGGAGAGGGCAAGCACACCAATCAGGTTGGGAATAGCCATAAGCGCGTTTAAAGTGTCAGCAATTGCCCAGGCTAAATCAAAACTCATGGTTGCGCCAAATATAATGCAGACAATAAAAATAATTTTGTAGATAATAGTTGCTTTGGCGCCAAATAAGTATTCACAGGATTTGGTTCCGTAGAAAGACCATCCTAAGACTGTAGAGAAAGCGAACAGGCAGATGGCAATCGCTACAAAGCCTCCTGCAAGGGTTCCAAGTCCTTCAGAGAGAGCTTCACTCACAAGAGATGCGCCAGTGGAGTTAGTAAGGACTTTTCCTGTTTCCAAATCAATCAGTCCAGAGCTTAAAACAGTAAAAGCTGTCAGGGTGCACACAACAATAGTATCAAAGAAAACCTCAAAAATCCCCCACATTCCCTGAATAATGGGTTCTTTTACATTGGAAGCAGAATGTACCATTACCGAAGAACCAAGGCCCGCTTCATTAGAAAATACGCCTCGCTTAAAACCCATGGTCATGGCCTGTTTGATCATAATGCCAGCGGTTGCTCCGGCAATGGGACGAAGTCCAAAGGCGTTGGAAAAGATAGCGCCAACCACAGCAGGGACGGAAGTGAAGTTTATGATAAGAACAATAATGGTTCCAAGTATGTAGGCACATGCCATAAAAGGAACAATTTTTTCTGTAACGCTTCCGATTGTTTTAATGCCTCCCAGTATAACCAATGCGGCAATCACCGAAATAATTATTCCGGTGGCAATGGGAGGGATACGGAAGGTATCTTGTAAGGAACTTGCGATTTCATGTACCTGTGTCATATTGCCGATACCGAAAGAGGCAAATACACAGAAAACGGCAAACAAGACAGCAAGAGGCTTTGCTAAAGCGCCAATAACTTTTTTGCCTTTCAGTCCGTCCTGCAGATAGTACATTGCTCCGCCGGACCATTCATTTTTTGCGTTTTTACGGCGGTAGTAGATGCCCAGCACGTTTTCAGAGTAGTTTGTCATCATGCCGAACAGGGCAGAAAGCCACATCCAGAATACGGCGCCTGCCCCGCCGGTGATAATAGCGCCTGACACACCAGCGATATTACCCACGCCAATGGTGGCGGCAAGGGCAGTAGAAAGAGCCTGAAACTGGGAAATAGAGCTTTCTTCTTTCCCTGTGTGAGCTGTAACGTGCTTTTTCTTAAAGATGGCCAAAAAGGTTTCATTCATCCAGTGACCAATCCGGGTGATTTGGAAGAACTTCATTCCAAATGTCAGATAAATACCTGTGCCAATAATAAGAGCCAGCATGGGAATGCCCCATACGACACCGTTTATGGCATCATTTACTTTTGCAATTGTGTTCATTAGATTTTCCATAACTATCCTCCATTCCAGCGCTGCTTTTAAAAGGCTGTTTTCAAAAAAAATACGCCTGTTACAAATCCCCATTGTTTGTCCCAGGCTTATGGCAGTGTGTTGATTTTAATACAACTAATAATATACAGGAAAAAGAAGAATAGCACAAGAAAAAAATAAAAAAAGAATAAATTTTCCGTAAAAAGGGAGGATGCCAGATAAACTAAGTTTACCTGGCATTTATTATGAAAAAGTTATTAATAAATCAATTACTTTGAATCTGTCGTTTGTTTTGTTCCTTGCTGTATCTTATGGTATTAGTATAGAGGAGAGAAATGTCTAAAGAATGTAATGGTAATTAAGTTTTTTTAAATTAAATATGAACAGAATATGAACGCCTTGCGCAGATATGACAAGGCGCACAAAAGACCCATTATCTTCCCACATTCCAGCTGCTTTGTATTTAGCTTTTGTAAATAAAATAAGTGTTAAAGGAATTTGGGAGATAATGGGTCAGACAATAACTTTTATACAACCATGCTTGACAATACGTTCCAGAGAGGCTTTTTAGAGTTTTTCAGGTTCTGGATATTCGATTCCGAATGTATCGACAGTAACAGATTTCATTACCTGGTCTTCCAGTGGTCTGTTGGAATAACCGGTGGGGGTCTCTGCAATTTTGTTTATATTTTCCATTCCTTCTATTATTTTGCCAAAGGCTGCATAATCGCCATCCAGATGGGGGGCATTTTTGTGCATAATAAAAAACTGGGAACCTGCCGAGTCAGGGGCCATGCTTCTTGCCATGGAAAGAACGCCTTCTGTATGCTTTAAGTTATTTTCCACTCCGTTAGAAGAGAACTCGCCTTTGATGCTGTAGCCTGGGCCGCCACAGCCCGTGCCTTCCGGGTCACCTCCCTGAATCATAAATCCGCGGATGACACGGTGAAAATAAAGTCCGTCATAAAAATTTTTGTTTATCAGGCTGATAAAATTGTTTACAGATATTGGGGCGATATCAGGATATAGCTCTGCCTTGAAAATATCTCCGTTTTCCATAGTAAATGTTACAATTGGATTTTGCGCCATAAGTGTTATTTCCTTTCTTTTCATTTATGCCATATCATATTATAATAGTTACGGTATTTATTTTATATGAAGGGGAAGGACATTACAATGATAAAATATATTCAGTTTGTGCTGTCTGAATATTATTATGAAATTTTAGCGGAGCGTGTGGGTGAAATACAGGCAAAAGTGAAATCCCATCAGGTGAAAGTGTTAATTAGTAAGGCTTCAGATAAAATTCTGTGCACAAAGGAGAGTCTGAAGGATACGCTTATTATTGCAGATGAACCGGAAATGATTCAAAACTTTTTGCAGCAAGGGTGGTATGTGGTTGTTCTTTACCATGAAAAAAACAAAGACATCAGCATTCCTAATGTACGGTATGGGGTGGAGGACGTATTTATGCTGGAATACCGCTCTTATGAAGAGGCATATAGAAGGCTTGCCGGCCTTCCGTGGGATATTCTGGAGACAGACAGATTAAAAGTACGTGAGAGTACGGTGGAGGATGTGAACGAGTTTTACAGAATCTATAAGGAGCCGTCTATTACTTTTTATATGGAAGATTTATATAAAGAGAAGGAAGCGGAACAGGCTTATATGAAAGCGTATATTGACCAGGTTTATGGGTTTTACGGTTATGGTCTGTGGACAGTGATTCTGAAAAGTACAGATGAAGTGATTGGACGGGCAGGTCTTAGCGTGCGGGAAGGATATGAATTTCCAGAGCTGGGATTTGTGATAGATGTTTTTCACCAGCACAAAGGATACGGATATGAAGTATGCTCGGCCATTTTAAAGTACGCAAGGGAAGAGCTGGAGTTTGGAAAAATACAGGCAATGGTAAGGGAAAAGAATCAAAAATCCCGCAGTTTGCTGACAAAACTGGGGTTTGTGTTTGAACGTGATGTGATTGATATTAACCGGAATTATAAAATGTTCGTGAAAAATTTATAGACGTAGCTGAAAGATAATTATTACAGAACTTTTTTATTTAGCATATATTAAAAAATGCGGAGCAAAGGGGCTTAAAAAGTAAGGACCGTTGTATCCGCATTTTTGGAATAAAGGTTTTAATATTATATTTTACATGCTGCATGTAATACGAATTTAATCTAAAATATTATAGGAAAATCTAAAATATAATTGACAGGGAGAGGAAAGGGGCATAACATATAATCAATAAGGACAGCATGTGCCTTAAATGCAGGGAGGAAGGCGGAAAAATCTTCCCCCTATTGGAGGAAAAGAATGGCTAAATTGTATATTAATGAGAACAAGAAAAAGGGTCATATTAATCCTGAAATAT
>CAMUHA010000153.1 GCA_947088515.1 uncultured bacterium | reverse complement strand
AAACCGTATAGGGGCTTTGGGGCAGGAAAAACTTATACGTACTATACTCTCCTGTATGAATGTTCGGGGAATTTTTTATGAGTGGATGCCAAATGAAAAAGGTTCATATATTTGGAGAGCTAAAAGTGAAAATGATGCAGGTATAGAGAAAAACATTAAGGCGATTTGCTGGGACTGTGGGCAGGGAGAACGGCTTCTTGCGTTTAACCTTAAAATTCCTGTTGTAGGGAAAAATGTGGATATTTGTCTGCTTGAAGGAACGAAGAAGAATTATGATAAGGGTAAAATAGTTAGTCACGCGGAAAAAATAATTATGCTGGGAGAACTTAAAGGAGGAATTGACCCGGCAGGTGCGGATGAACATTGGAAAACAGCCAGAACATCACTTGAAAGGATTAGAACCGGCTTTACAAATAAAGGTTATACTGTTTACACGTCATTTATAGGTGCAGCAATAGAGAAAGCTATGGCGGTTGAGATATTTGAACAGCTACAGGCAGGAATAATGACGAATGCAGCCAATTTGACAAATCATAACCAGCTTGTGGAATTTTGTAACTGGCTCATTGGAATATGAGATAAATTTATTTATGGGTGTAGAATCAGACAATATCTGCGACCTGCGGAGGTATAAACATGATGAAGGAAACATATGAGCAGCTTTCGTTTATTAAGCTGCCTGTGGAGACTTTTTTGCTGGATAGTTTTTCGGCTGATGGGTTCTGTCCGGATGAAGCAAGATTAGAGCTTGAGAGAAAGTATGCAGGTTTTTTAGAAATAACAGACAGGTTTGACCGCCAAAATGTCAGTTATCAGTTGAGTAAAAAGGATGCTCTGCATAGCTGGCTAAAATACAAAGAAGGATTTTCAGCCAATCTTGTAAATAATCTTCTGGATGAAATGGGAGCGAAACCGGGAAACTGGGTTATGGACCCGTTTATGGGTTCTGGTACAACGGCGCTGGTCTGTCAAATGAGGGGAATTAATAGTATAGGCTATGATGTAATACCCCTTTCAGCTGTCTCAATAAAAGCGAAAGAGGCTGTATTAAGGTATAATGTAAATGAAATAAAAAATCTTATTATGGAAATTGAGACATTAAATGTTCCAGAAGACTATAGTGGGCATACGCCTTATATTACAATTACGCAAGACGCATACCCTGAAGAAAATGAGATATTTTTCCAATATATTTGGGAGTGGAGGGAAAAATCCGTGTACTCGGAAGATGCTAAAAACCTTTTGACTCTCTGCATCATTAATTCCTTGGAAAGATGTAGTTATACATCAAAGGCAGGACAGTACCTTGGATGGGACTGCCGGTCTAAAAAGGTGATAAATGCGAATAAGGTAAGAGAAAAGAAGGGGCAAAAACTATTACCCCAAAAGTATGTCAGAGCTGTAATTTCTGATGCCAGGGTAACTGTTCTTGAAGAGCTATATCATGTGCTTACTGATATTGAAACCATACAGAGTAATATACATGATACAACAAAAGCGGAGATTAGATTTATCCCGGACAGTGTGTTATATGGGCTTCCACAATTAGAGGAGAATTTTCTAACGGGTGTGATTACCTCGCCTCCTTATTGCAACAGATATGATTATACAAGAACATATGCGCTTGAGCTTGTTTATCTTGGGCTTGGGGAACAGGAAGTAAAAGACATAAGACAGAGATTACTGTCCTGTACAGTTGAAAGCCATTCTAAAGTGAATGAATTAAGAATGTATTATGAGAGTATGGGGAAGCGGGAACGCTTTGATTATATCTATGATATTATCAGGGAGAATACAGCTTTTAAGGAGATAATGTATGCACTTGAAAAAAGGAAGAGGAATGGGGACCTCAATAATAATGGTGTTGTCCGCATGGTTGAGGGATATTTTACAGAGCTTGCATTTATTTATGCAGAACTTTACAGGGTTTGCCAAAATGGTGCGATGGTTGCCTTTGTAAACGATAATGTCCGATATGGAGGGGAAGTGATTCCTGTAGATTTTTTAAGCTCATCTTTTGCTGAACAATTTGGATTTAAAGTTAAAAAAATCTATTGTCTTAGGCAGCAGAAAGGAAATAGCAGTCAGCAGATGGCTAAGTTTGGACGGGTTGCGCTTAGAAAGAGTATAACGATTTGGGTAAAAGAAGAATAATAAAAAACTAGCCCCCAGCAGAAATGTTTTCCATAAACAGTTAAAAAAGTATTAATTTTTAAAAGAAAATACTTGACGAAAAGACGAAAAAATGATATGGTTATTTTGTGAATGACAGATGAAGTCCAAGGAATATTCATATTTTAAGTGGTTATCAATTTGGTGAATAACTGAAAGGAAGGATAAAATATGAATAGTGAAAACTTAATACAGCAAATTTATGATGAAATGCAGGAAGTGAAGAGGCAGCAGGAGGGTATCTATAAGCGTCTTGGCGATATGGATGGGTGTTTTAACAGCATGGATAAGCGTTTGAACGAGATGGACAGGCGCCTTGACGAAATAGAAGGGCATACGCTTGAAAATTCGGATGAACTTAAAAGCATCAATATTTGCCTTGAAAATGAAATATGGCCCAGCATCAAACGGGTTGCGGAAGGTCATCTGGATTTGAGCAGAAACTTGAAGGAAGCCTTAAAGACGGATCAGGAGAAAGAAACAATCATTCTTAGAATCAATTATCTTGAAGGTGAGCTGGGACGGATAAAGGCAAAGCTGGCCTCTGCTGGCCGTTGAAGCTAAAGGTGTGAATGTAAAAAAGGGAGGGTTATTGTGAGGGAAGAAACAGAGAAAGCAATGCTTAAAAAATGTACGGAATTAAATATTCAAATGATTGGGGTAGAACACCAGCTTTTACTGATTAAAGAAAAGCTGGACGCCATGTGCGAAGGACATGAGGAAAATGGGGAGCTTTTGCAGATTCAGAAAATCCTTGTGGAAAATGTGATGGATGCGTTCCGGAAAACCATGGACAGCTGCTATGACCTTTACCAGAAGGTAAACAATGAAGCAGAGACAAGAGAAATTAAGCGTCTGGTGTTACTGCGCCTTAATACATTTGAAGAGGAAATAGAAAGCGTGAAAAAGCGGCTCTCTTTACAGTAACCTGTTATTTTAATGATATGGCCCAAAATGCTGCCCCTTTTAAAGTATGGGGGCAGCATTTTTTGTGCAAACAAGCATGTAGGTTATTGTTTTTCACTCATCTGATCCAGAAGTTTTATTTTTATGTCATATAACTTTTTGGATAAATCCACATAAATGGGGTGGGGATTTACAAAACGTTTTGTTTCATCCCAGAGAGTGTCCAGTTCTTTCAGGCAGTAGGTTCTGATATCCATTACTTTAGGGGATTCATAGCAGCACTTTCCATTTCTGAAGACAGGAACCATTAGCTCGCGCAGGGTATAAGCGCCGGCGGGGAGCGTTGTCTTTTTCCAGGGCTCTAATGGGTCAAACAGGTGAAGAGGCTCATTTTCATTAAACGTTTCATCTACAAGGCAGATTAAGTCCGCTTTTACCTTTCCACAGTCTTTTTCATAAATCCTGTAGATAGTTTTGTTACCTGGATTGGTTACTTTTTCTGTATTTTCCGACAGTTTGATTTTAGGAATAAAGGTTCCGTCTGCGTTCTTTATGGCGGACAGCTTATATACGCCGCCAAAGGCGGGATTATCTTTCGCGGTAATCAGGTTGGTGCCCACTCCCCAGGAGGTGATAGCAGCGCCCTGCGCTTTCAGGCTTTCAATCAAATATTCATCCAAATCATTGGAAGCAGAAATTACAGCGTCAGTAAATCCGGCAGCATCCAGCATTTTTCTTGCCTTTTTGGAAAGATAGGCTAAGTCGCCGCTGTCTAAGCGTATGCCATAGAAGGTAAGGGGAATATTTGCAGCCCGCATCTCCTGAAAAACCCGGATGGCGTTGGGGACGCCTGACTTTAATGTATCATAGGTGTCCACCAGCAATATGCAGGCAGATGGGTACATGTCTGCATAAGTCTTAAACGCTGTGTATTCATCAGGGAAGCTCATAATCCAGCTGTGGGCATGGGTGCCTTTGACGGGAACATCAAAAAGCTGTCCGCAAAGGACATTGGAGGTTCCTACGCAGCCGCCGATGATGGCAGCTCTTGCGCCATAAATGCCAGCATCAGGCCCCTGGGCACGGCGCAGTCCAAATTCCATAATGCCATCTCCTTTGGCGGCATAACAGACTCTTGCCGCTTTTGTGGCGATCAGACTTTGATGGTTGATAATGTTTAAGATAGCAGTTTCCACCAGTTGTGCTTCCATAATGGGAGCGATAACTTTTACCAGAGGTTCTCTGGGAAAAACAACAGTGCCTTCCGGGATGGCATAGATATCACCGGAAAACTGAAAACTGGAAAGATAGTCCAGAAAATCTTTATCAAAAATACCAAGGCTGGAAAGATATGTTATGTCTTGTGGGGAAAAGTGCAGTTCCTTGATATATTGAATCAGTTGTTCCAGACCAGCGGTAACGGCGTATCCTCCGTCACAGGGATTGGTTCTGTAAAAGGCATCAAAAATAACGGTTTCATTTCTGTCCTTGTGTTTGAAGTAACCCTGCATCATGGTAAGCTCATAGAGGTCAGTAAGAAGCGTCAGGTTTTGTCTGTCCATAGGAAGCCTCCTTTTGTGTTTTTTCTAAATATACACCTAATTGCAGGTAGAGGCAAGTGCAGATAGACAAAAGTAATTTCCGGGCATGCTTTAGCCTGTAAACTGCAACAAATAAATTGAGTAAAGAAGGTGTCTGTGGTAAACTTAAGGACAAGGCCTTTAGGCAGCATGGCAAATCTGATGCTTTGCCGTTTGCAGTGGCTGTTGACTTAGCATGGCTTGGGCTGCATGTGAAATGAGGAAATGATTATGATAGATAAAAAGAAGATAAAAAAGCTTACCAATACAGCAGTCTATAATAAAGGGCTTGATATATACTATCAGGATAAAGTAGGGGCATTTGAGATTGACCAGGGCAGGCAGGGGCAGATTACAATTACAGCCATGGTAAAGGGCAGCGGAAGGAAAAGGTATGACGTGGAGCTGGTGTATGACGAGGACTATGACAATATTGTGGAAGAATATTGCGAATGTCCGGCTTTTTATAGCTATAATGGAATCTGTAAGCACTGTGTTGCGGTTCTCTTGGAGTTTGAAAAGTATCAGTATAAGCAGCAGACGACTTATGACATTATACAAGAGCAGCCCCATAAGAATGAAAAGGCGTCTTTGGGCAAAAACAGGGAGAATAGTAAAAGCGGATATGGCAGACGTATGCTTCCGGCATATGCGAAAGAGACAACACCAGTTATAAAGGACCTGCTGCACCGCCAGATGGTGAAGGCAACATTACCTTTGCTTGCGCAGGATACTTATGGAAAAATAGAGCTGGAGCCGATTTTTGAATGCAGTCCTGGTTATATCACGGTGGAGTTTAAAGTCGGGGCAGCTGTGAAATATGTGCTGAAAGATATTTTTGAATTTGCCAGAAACCTGGAAATGGGTCTTGAGCATTCTTATGGGAAAAAACTGAAATTCGTGCATATGGCAGGCGCATTTGAGCCATCTTCCTGGAAAATGGCGGAGTTTATATTACGATGGGTGAAAGAAAATGGAAACAGGTATATTCAGTACACATACAGCAATTATTCTTATGGAACTGCTTATTCCAAGCTAAGAAAAATTCCTTTAAGCGGCGGGGAACTGGAAGAACTTTTTGAGGCGCAGGGACAAAGGCCGGTTATGATTAATGTCAATGGGACAGGGGAGCGCATGTGGGAAGTTTCGAACGAAAAGATAACTAGAAATATGCGGATAATCGGTCGTAAAAACGGGATTGAGGTGGAGGCGGAGCCGATATTTGGCTATCAGTGCATGTACCATATGATTACGTTTAAGGATGGATTTATTTATAAGGAAAACAAGGAAGAGCTGATGCCCATACAGGATTTCATTCACTGTCTGTCAGAGCTTCCTGACAGGAAATTTTATCTGGACAAAAATGATGTGCCCGTATTTTGCAGAGAACTTCTTCCGCTCCTGGAAAAGCATTATGAGTGTGAAAAGAAGGATTTTGACGAGGCTGCTTATGGTGTGGCGCAGGTTTCTTTTGAGATTTATCTGGACGCACCCCAAAAGGACTTTATTACCTGCAAGGTCTGGGCGGTGTATGGGGAGAAAAAGTATGAGGTCTATAAAAAGGGGGAGGAAAACGGTGGCAGGGACATTGTAAAGGAAACCCAGATTGGAAATATTGTGGCTTCTTTCTGCAACGCCTTTGATGAAAAGGAGCATGCTATGGCGATTTCCGGTGAAGAGGATAGAATTTATGAGCTTCTTGTTCACGGCATTCCAAGACTGCAGGAGCTTGGGGAGGTTTTTATCTCTGATGCCTTAAAGCGGATTCATGTAGTGCAGACAAGCAGGGTGGAGGTGGGTGTTTCTCTTTCTGGGGATATGCTGGAATTAAAAGTTACGGCATCAGATTTATCCAGAGATGAACTGGCGGAAATTCTGTCAAAATACGACCGGAAAAAGAAATATTACCGCCTTAAAAGCGGCAGTTTTATCAATGTGGAAGATGAGGGAATGCAGACTCTACTGGAAGTGAAACAGAACCTGAACCTGACAGAAGCCCAGCTGAAAAAGGGAAATGTGGCGGTGCCCAGGTACCGTGCTCTTTATCTGGATAGCGCGCTTAAGGAAAAACATAACCTGCTTGCGGTAAGAAACAGGACGTTTAAGGAACTAATTAGAAATATGAAAACCATAGAGGACAATGATTTTGAAGTTCCTGCAAGTCTTGAACCGATTCTCCGCCAATATCAGAAGGCAGGATTTGCCTGGTTAAAAACCTTGCGGCATAATGGCTTTGGAGGAATACTGGCTGATGATATGGGGCTTGGAAAAACCTTACAGGTTATAGCCTTTCTTTTGTCAGAGTTTCTGGAGGCGAAGGCACAGGACAACCGGAGGGCGCTTATTGTGGCTCCGGCGTCTTTGGTATTTAACTGGAAAAGTGAATTTGCGCGTTTTGCCCCCAGCCTTCCGGTAAAGATGTTGACTGGTCCGGTGCAGGAGCGCAGGGAGATGATACAAAAGTCCCAAGGCAGGGATATTCTGATTACGTCTTACGAACTGCTGAAAAGAGACATTAAGGAATATGAAGGGGTCCAGTTTTTCGCTCAGGTAATAGATGAAGCACAGTATATTAAAAATCATACAACACAGTCTGCAAAAGCGGTAAAAGAAATTGAGGCGGGATGCCGCTTTGCGCTGACAGGAACGCCCATAGAAAACAGGCTCAGCGAGCTTTGGAGCATCTTTGACTACCTGATGCCGGGATTTTTGTATAGTTACCAGCGTTTCCGGTCAGATATGGAACTGCCTGTGGTACAAAACCAGGACGAAAAGGCTATGGGAAAGCTGCAGAAGATGGTACGGCCCTTTATATTAAGGAGACTGAAAAAGGATGTGCTTACGGATCTGCCGGACAAACTGGAAGAGTGCATGTACGCTCATATGGAGGGGGAACAGTGGAAATTATACTGCGCCCATGTGCAGAGGCTGAAAATGATGATTGACAAACAGTCAGAGGAAGAGTTTAAGAGTGCGAAGATACAGGTTTTAGCAGAGCTTACAAAGCTGAGGCAGCTGTGCTGCGACCCTTCCCTGATTTATGAGAATTATGAAAGCCCTTCCGCTAAAGCGGCCATGTGTCTGGATTTAATTAAAAATGCCATTGAGGGAGGACATAAGGCGCTTTTGTTTTCCCAGTTTACTTCCATGTTGGAAAATCTGCAAAGAAAGCTGGATGAAGAACAGATATCCTACTATGTGCTTACCGGCGCAACTCCCAAAGAAAAAAGACTGAAACTGGTGGAAAGCTTTAATAAGGACGACACCAGCGTATTTTGCATTTCATTAAAAGCGGGAGGCACAGGATTAAACCTGACAGCTGCCGATATTGTAATCCATTATGACCCCTGGTGGAATCTGGCAGTACAGAATCAGGCAACAGACAGAGCGCACCGGATTGGGCAAAAAAATGTGGTAAATGTATATAAGCTTATTATGAAGGATACCATTGAAGAAAATATTATAAGACTTCAGGAGAGGAAAAAAGAACTGGCAGAACAAGTGCTTTCTGGAGAAAATTTAGGAAGCGGAAGTTTTTCAAAAGAAGAACTGTTAGAGCTGCTTAAGATGTAGAGTAATGTGGGCAGAAGATAAAAAATATGTTTGAAAATTGCATTCCTTAAGATGCAATTTTCAAACATATGGTGGTCCATCTTTAAAAGTAATCAGAAAAGTATGGCTTTTCCACTGGAATCAGCCGCT
>CAMUHA010000152.1 GCA_947088515.1 uncultured bacterium | reverse complement strand
TCACTGTAATCGTCAACATCGATTTCCATATCCTCTTCCAGCGCTTCATCCATATCGCCGCTTCCCATCAGATGACTGTCTGTGGAAAGACTGGTACTGCGGTATCTCTTCATACCTGTACCTGCAGGAATCAGTTTACCGATAATAACATTCTCCTTAAGTCCTACCAGCGGGTCAATCTTTCCTTTAATAGCTGCTTCTGTCAGTACCTTGGTAGTCTCCTGGAAGGATGCCGCTGAAAGGAAAGAATTGGTTGCAAGGGCCGCTTTGGTGATTCCAAGCATTACCTGCTTGCCCTCTGCCGGTTCCTTTCCTTCATGGAAAAGCTGTTCATTCATGTCTTCATATTCCAGCACATCCACAAGGGTTCCAGGGAGAAACTCTGTATCGCCGTTGTTCTCAATTCTGATTTTCTTCAGCATCTGACGGACAATAACTTCAATATGCTTATCACTGATATCAACACCCTGCAGACGGTATACTCTCTGCACTTCACGGAGCATGTAGTCCTGTACGGCACGGATACCCTTAATCTTTAACAGGTCATGGGGGTTCACGCTTCCTTCTGTCAGCTCATCGCCAGCCTCAAGCGCCTGGCCATCCAGCACTTTAATTCGTGAACCATAAGGAATCAGGTATGCTTTAGACTCCCCTGTCTCATTGTTTGTGATTACAATTTCACGCTTCTTTTTGGTGTCTTTAATGTTAGCCACACCGCCAAACTCAGCAATAATGGCAAGACCTTTCGGCTTTCTGGCTTCAAAAAGCTCCTCTACACGGGGAAGACCCTGTGTAATATCATCACCTGCCACACCGCCAGTATGGAAGGTACGCATGGTAAGCTGGGTACCTGGTTCGCCAATGGACTGTGCAGCAATAATTCCAACTGCCTCACCAACCTGGACAGCCTCACCGGTAGCCATGTTCGCTCCATAACACTTTGCACAGATTCCAATATGGGAACGGCAGGTAAGAATGGTACGGATTTTCACTTTCTCTACCGGTTCCCCGTTTTCATCCACACCAACACTTAAAATCTTTGAAGCGCGGCTGGGCGTAATCATATGATTGCTCTTTACAATTACATTGCCTTCTCTGTCCACGATATCTTCACAGGCATATCTTCCTGTTATCCTGTCCTTTAATCCTTCAATGGTTTCCTTTCCATCCATAAAGGCGGATACCCACATACCTGGTATCTCGTCCCTGCCTTCCATACAGTCAACCTCACGGATAATCAGCTCCTGTGAAACGTCAACCATACGCCTTGTCAGATAACCGGAGTCTGCGGTACGAAGGGCTGTATCTGACAAACCTTTCCGGGCCCCATGGGCGGACATAAAGTACTCCAGTACGTCCAGTCCTTCACGGAAATTTGATTTAATCGGCAGTTCAATGGTTCGCCCTGTAGTATCCGCCATCAATCCACGCATACCAGCTAACTGCTTAATCTGCTGGTTGGAACCACGGGCGCCTGAGTCCGCCATCATAAAAATATTGTTGTATTTATCCAAACCTGCTAACAGCACATCTGTCAGCTTCTTATCTGTCTCATTCCAGGTTTCAACTACGGCACGGTATCTTTCTTCTTCCGTAATAAGCCCCCGCCTGTAGTTCTGGGAAATCTTATCCACCGTCAGCTGCGCTTCATCCAGCATTTCCTGTTTCTGTGCAGGTACCGTCATGTCAGAAATGGAAACTGTCATGGCTGCTTTGGTAGAATATTTATATCCTGTGGACTTAATCAAATCCAGCACCTCTGCTGTGATGGAAGCCCCATGGGTGTTAATTACTTTTTCAAGAATCTGTTTTAATTGCTTTTTGCCCACATGGAAGTCCACTTCCGGCAAAAGAAGGTTTTCTGGTTTGCTTCTGTCAATATAGCCTAAATCCTGAGGCAGAATTTCGTTAAATAAGAAACGTCCCAAGGTGGATTCCACAATACCTGAAACCATTTCCCCATCCCCGTTCTTTTTAGTGACCCTCACCTTAATCCGGGAATGAAGGGTACAGGCGCCGTTTTCGTAAGCTAATATGGCCTCATTTACATTTTTGTAAGTTCTGCCTTCGCCAATTGCGCCGGGCCTTTCCTGTGTAAGATAATAAATGCCAAGTACCATATCCTGTGAGGGCACTGCAACCGGGCCACCATCGGACGGCTTTAACAGGTTGTTAGGTGATAACAGCAAAAACCGGCACTCTGCCTGTGCTTCCACAGAAAGAGGAAGGTGTACTGCCATCTGATCTCCGTCAAAATCGGCATTGAATGCAGTACATACCAGGGGATGCAGTTTAATTGCCTTACCTTCCACCAAAATAGGCTCAAATGCCTGAATTCCCAGTCTGTGCAGAGTAGGGGCACGGTTTAACATAACCGGATGTTCTTTAATAACCTCTTCCAGCACATCCCATACCTGGGTATCCAGTCTCTCCACCAGCTTCTTTGCATTCTTTATATTCTGGGAAATTCCTCTTGCAACCAGTTCCTTCATAACAAAAGGTTTAAACAGCTCAATCGCCATTTCTTTTGGAAGACCGCACTGGTAAATCCTAAGCTCCGGTCCCACCACAATAACAGAACGTCCTGAATAGTCCACACGTTTGCCAAGAAGGTTCTGACGGAAACGTCCTGATTTTCCTTTCAGCATATCTGACAGGGATTTAAGCGCCCTGTTTCCAGGCCCCGTTACCGGTCTGCCGCGTCTGCCGTTATCAATCAGCGCGTCCACAGCTTCCTGGAGCATTCTCTTTTCGTTTCGCACAATAATATCCGGCGCTCCCAGCTCCAGAAGCCTTTTCAGGCGGTTGTTACGGTTTATGATTCTTCTATACAAATCATTCAGGTCAGAAGTGGCAAAACGCCCGCCGTCCAACTGCACCATGGGACGCAAATCCGGCGGAATAACCGGAATGGCATCCATTATCATCCAGGCCGGTTCGTTCCCGGACTCCCTGAAGGCCTCCACAACCTCCAGCCTTTTGATAATCCTTGCCCTTTTTTGTCCGGTGGATTCCTTTAATCCGGTTTTCAGCTCCTCTGCTTCCGTCTCAAGGTCAATTGCCTGAAGCAGTTCTTTGATTGCCTCCGCTCCCATTCCTACCCGGAAACGGTTTCCCCATGTCTCCCGTGCATCCTGATATTCTTTTTCGGACAGCACCTGTTTGTAGTCCAGCTCTGTTTCTCCCTTATCCAAAACAATATAGGAAGCAAAATACAGCACCTTTTCAAGAACTCTGGGAGATAAATCCAAAATCAATCCCATCCGGCTGGGAATTCCTTTAAAGTACCAGATATGGGACACAGGAGCTGCAAGCTCAATATGCCCCATACGCTCTCTGCGGACACTTGATTTTGTCACTTCCACGCCACACCGGTCGCAGACAACGCCTTTATATCTGATTTTCTTATATTTACCACAGTGACACTCCCAGTCCTTGCTGGGTCCAAAAATCTTTTCACAAAATAACCCGTCCTTTTCAGGCTTTAACGTTCTATAGTTAATCGTTTCGGGCTTTAACACTTCCCCCCTGGACCACTCTTTAATTTTTTCAGGTGATGCAAGACCAATTCTAATGGCATCAAATGTCATCGGCTGATACATTTCCTGCTTTGTTTCTGCCATGCTATATCATGCTCCTTTCCACAGTCTGGAGATTTCGCCTTCGGCAAATCTCTGTCGGCGGCGCCAAAATCCTTAAATCCACATTCTCAAATATCATAGGAATCGGCATCAAGTACTTCGTCAAACTCTTCATCAAAACCATCATCCAGATCTTCCTCATCCTCATCTGCGCTTATAAGTTCGCCGCTGTCTTCGTCAAACTCCTGCTGCTGGTATCCCATAGCGCCAAAAGAGCCTTTATCATAATCATAGTTCTTATCGTCCCCTTCAATCTCATACCGGTAATCTGTATCGCCGTAATCAATTGACTCCATAATTTCAACTTCTGTATTGTCCTCACGAAGCACTCGCACATCAAGGCCAAGGGACTGCAGTTCTTTTAACAGAACCTTGAAGGACTCGGGTATACCAGGCTCAGGAATGTTATCTCCCTTAATGATTGCCTCATAAGTTTTGACACGTCCCACAACGTCATCGGACTTAACCGTCAGGATTTCCTGCAAGGTATAAGAAGCGCCATAGGCCTCCAGCGCCCAAACTTCCATTTCCCCGAATCGCTGTCCGCCAAACTGTGCTTTACCGCCTAAAGGCTGCTGGGTTACAAGTGAATAAGGGCCAGTGGAACGGGCATGAATCTTATCGTCTACCAGATGATGGAGTTTTAAGTAGTGCATATGGCCAATTGTAACAGGACTGTCAAAGTACTCGCCGGTTCTGCCATCACGCAGCCTCACCTTTCCGTCTCTTGAGATGGGAACTCCCTTCCATACCTCTCTGTGGGCACGGTTTTTGTATAAATATTCTATTACTTCAGGAAGAAGCTCTTCTTTATGCTTTGCCTCGAACTCTTCCCAGCTTAAATTTACATAGTCATTTGCCAGCTCTAAGGTATCCATGATGTCAATCTCGTTCGCGCCGTCAAATACAGGCGTTGCCACATTAAAGCCAAGAGCTTTGGCTGCTAAAGACAAATGGATTTCAAGTACCTGTCCAATGTTCATACGGGAAGGCACACCCAGAGGGTTTAACACAATGTCAAGAGGGCGTCCGTTAGGAAGGTAAGGCATATCCTCCACAGGCAGCACTCTGGAGACAACACCCTTGTTTCCATGACGGCCTGCCATCTTATCTCCCACAGAAATCTTTCTTTTCTGTGCAATATAAATGCGGACTGCCTGATTAACTCCCGGAGAAAGTTCATCCCCATTATCTCTTGTAAATACTTTGGCATCCACGATAATCCCGTACTCGCCGTGAGGCACCTTTAAAGAAGTATCCCTTACTTCTCTTGCCTTTTCTCCAAAGATGGCCCGAAGCAGTCTCTCTTCCGCTGTCAGCTCTGTTTCTCCTTTGGGAGTAACCTTACCAACCAGAATATCACCTGCCCGTACCTCTGCGCCAATACGGATAATCCCTCTCTCGTCCAGATCCTTTAAGGCTTCATCACCCACGCCGGGAACATCTCTTGTAATTTCCTCCGGCCCTAACTTGGTGTCACGCGCTTCCGCCTCATATTCTTCAATATGCACAGAGGTATACACATCCTCCTGCACCAGTCTCTCACTTAGCAAAACCGCATCTTCATAATTGTAACCTTCCCAGGTCATAAATCCAATCAGAGGGTTCTTGCCAAGAGCCAGTTCCCCTTCTGATGTGGAAGGGCCATCAGCAATTACCTGTCCAGCTTTCACATGTTCACCTTTTAGCACAATGGGCTTTTGGTTGTAGCAGTTAGACTGGTTACTGCGGGAGAATTTGGTCAGATGGAATTCCATCTTTTCTCCATCATCACATGTCATACGGATTAGCTTGGAAGATACATAATTAATGACTCCTGCTTTCTTTGCAACCACACAAACACCAGAGTCCACAGCCGCTTTGGGTTCCATACCGGTGCCAACTGCAGGCGCTTCCGTTGTGAGAAGGGGCACTGCCTGACGCTGCATGTTAGACCCCATAAGAGCACGGTTAGCATCATCATTTTCCAAAAATGGAATCAGCGCTGTTGCTACGGAAAATACCATCTTAGGAGATACGTCCATATAATCAAACATGGTTTTGGGATACTCTGAAGTTTCCTCCCGGTAACGGCCGGACACGGAATTTCTCACAAAATATCCTTTTTCATCCAATGCCTCATTCGCCTGCGCCACATGATAATTATCTTCCTCATCAGCAGTCATATAAACAACTTCGTCCGTGACCCTTGGATTGACAGGGTCAGATTTATCTATTTTACGGTAAGGCGCTTCCACAAAACCATATTCATTAATTCTCGCATAGGATGCTAAAGAGTTGATAAGTCCAATGTTGGGACCTTCCGGTGTCTCTATAGGACACATTCTTCCGTAGTGTGAATAATGGACGTCACGTACCTCAAATCCCGCACGGTCCCTGGAAAGACCACCAGGGCCTAAGGCGGAGAGACGTCTTTTGTGTGTCAGCTCACCTAAAGGATTATTCTGATCCATAAACTGTGACAGCTGGGAGGAGCCAAAAAATTCCTTTACCGCCGCCTGCACAGGTTTAATATTGATAAGCACCTGGGGAGAAATCTCTTCCGCGTCATGAGTTGTCATACGCTCACGGACCACTCTCTCCAGACGGGAAAGACCTATCCTGTACTGGTTCTGCAGCAGCTCGCCCACTGCACGGATACGTCTGTTGCCCAAATGGTCAATGTCATCATCATTGCCAATCCCATACTCTAAATGGATATTATAGTTAATGGAGGCAATTATGTCTTCTTTGGTAATATGTTTTGGAATCAGTTCGTGTACATTCTTTCTGATGGCATTTGCAAGCTCGCCTGGGTCTGCGCCAAACTCGTCAATAATCTGGGCAAGCACCGGATAGTAAACATGCTCGGTAATCCCCAGTTCTCTGGGCTTACAGTCAACAAAGTTTGTAATATCAACCATCATATTGGAAAGAACCTTCACGTTCTTTTCTTCTGTCTGTATATATACGTAAGGAACTGCCGCGTTCTGGATCTGGTCAGCCATCTCCATGGTCACTCTTTCACCGGCCGCCGCTAACATTTCACCGGTCTGGGTATCCACCACGTCCTCTGCTAACACATGATTTCTTATTCTGTTCCGAAATGACAGTTTCTTGTTGAATTTATATCTGCCCACTTTTGCCAGATCATATCTTCTGGGGTCAAAAAACATTGCATTGATAAGGCTTTCCGCACTCTCAACACTTAACGGCTCACCGGGACGGATCTTTTTATATAACTCTAAAAGACCTTCCTGGTAGTTACTCGAAACGTCTTTGGAAAAGCTGGCTTCAATTTTCGGTTCATCTCCGAACAGTTCTCTGATTTCATCGTTAGTGCCTACGCCAAGGGCCCTTACAAGAACTGTAATCGGGACTTTTCTGGTTCTGTCAACACGTACATAAAAAATATCATTTGAGTCTGTTTCATACTCCAGCCATGCCCCACGGTTTGGGATAACAGTTGAAGAAAACAGTCTTTTACCTATTTTGTCATGGCTGACCGCATAGTAAATACCGGGAGAACGGACCAACTGGCTTACAATAACACGTTCAGCGCCGTTTATCACAAAAGTACCTGTCTCTGTCATAAGGGGAAGATCACCCATGAAAATTTCATGTTCGCTGATCTCTTCTTTTTCTTTGTTGTAAAGACGAACCCTGACCTTCAAAGGAGCTGCGTAGGTCGCATCCCTCTCCTTACACTTTTCAATAGAATACTTGACATCATCTTCGCACAGCTCAAAGTCTACAAATTCCAGGCTTAAGTGCCCGCTGTAGTCTGCAATTGGAGAAATGTCGTCAAACACTTCTTTCAGTCCCTCTTTCAGAAACCATTCATAGGAATCCTTCTGGACTTCAATCAGGTTTGGCATTTCCAGAACCTCTTTCTGCCGTGAATAACTCATACGCATGTTCTTGCCCGTGGCAATAGGACGTATTCTGTTCTTTTCCATTGACTATTCACCCCGTTCTTTATATGATTTAAGGCAGACAGCGTCCAATACACCGCCTGCATTACAAAAAAGCATACCACACCACAATAGTACACTTTCCATTCTACTACAAACCCCAAAACCAGTCAACTAATATTTTTCTAATTTTTTACAGACATATTTTTGTTTTTCTTCTGTCCATATGCTTAGCCTCTGTCAGTCTGTTAATATATCCCGGCACATAAGAAAAGGCTGTGTACTTTTGATATATGTACACAGCCCTCTTTTCCTTATGGATAATCTTTCAGGGATTATTTTAAGGTAACTTTAGCGCCTTCAGCTTCCAGTTTTGTCTTAACTTCTTCAGCTTCTTCCTTAGATACGCCTTCCTTTACATTCTTAGGAGCGGAATCAACAAGGTCTTTTGCTTCTTTCAGTCCAAGGCCGGTAGCTTCACGTACAACCTTGATAACCTTAACTTTGTTAGGACCAACTTCTGTCAGCTCAACATCAAATTCTGTCTTCTCTTCTTCCTGTGCTGCGCCGTCACCAGCTGCTGCTGCAACTACGACACCTGCTGCTGCAGATACGCCGAACTCTTCTTCACAAGCCTTTACAAGGTCATTTAACTCTAATACTGTAAGCTCTTTGATAGCATCAATAAATTCCTGTGTGGATAACTTAGCCATTTTCATTTCCTCCATTTTATTATTCATTCAAAATTGTTTTCTTTCCTGATATAAATCACATGCCTGCATCCGACGCCTGCGCAGCCGGCATCTTTTTATTCTGCCGCTGGCGCTGCTTCCTGTGCCGGAGCCTCTTCTGCTGCAGGCCCTTCGCCGTCTTTTTCAGCAATCTGCTTAATAACACGTGCAAAGTTTGTAATAGG
>CAMUHA010000151.1 GCA_947088515.1 uncultured bacterium | reverse complement strand
ATACTGCTGTGGATGTGAATACGGCATATGCAATATTAATGGATAGGACAATAGATACTTTCCTGGTGGATATCATTTTGGATACCACAAGGCCTGGAGATTCTTCAGGAGCCCGGCTGGTAGGAAGAATTAGAAAAATGGAGAAATATATGTTCACTCCGGTGATATTTGTCACTTCGTTGGAGGATGTCACTAAGTATGCCTATACAGACCTTAACTGCCTGGGCTATGTAGAGAAGCCGTTTTTGCCAGAAACCGTCAAACAGTTGGTGGAGAGGGCACTATATTATACTACCAAAAAGGATGAAAACGCATTTATCTGTTTCTCAAAAAACGGAGTTTTTTATCCTATCAAAGTATATGAGATTGCATACATAGACAGTATGCGCCATGTGGTAACTGTACATCTGGCAAATGGAAGTATAATGACAGTTCCATATAAACCTTGCAGGGATTTTCTCAAAGAGGCAGATAGTGACAGTCTGTTCCAGTGCAGCAGAAGCGCTATTGTTAATAAGAACTTTGTGTTAAACATAGACATTCCGAATGGATATATCACAATGAGAGACAGCGGGGATAAAGTTGAAATTGGAAGTACATATAAGAAAAAAGTATTGATGGAGTTTGGATTATGAGTGAGAGAATTTGTTTGGTGCTTGAAGCGCTGTCTATTGTTGTCTGCCTGCATCGTTTGTATGGACGGAAATTTAAGTTTGATATTGTTACACTGTGCTTTCTGACAATTAATATGATAATAATGACAACAATAAATTATTATGAATTGCCTAAAATTTATACAATGATAATTTACCCAATTATTGTCTTGTATTGTGGAATTAAATTTGGATTTAAAATCAGAGCCATGATTATAAATAACATTTTGTATCTGGTACTTATAGGTGGGATTCAGATTGCAGTCTCTATGTGCTATGGTTATATATTTCATATACTTTTTTTCACAAATCTTGATTTATTAATTATAAACTTTATAGCATTTCTATTAATTTTATTTGTAGCTTCAACAATTGATATAGCAAAATTATCTATGTACTTGCAAGATAAGGAAAGGATTTTAATTATTTCATTATTGTTTTCTATTATTTTGGCAATATCATGTGTGATAAATTCTAAAATAATTAACGGTGCAGAGTTGTTTCAGTATATGCCATTATTTATTACAATTGTGTTAATTTGCATCCTATCAGGGCAACTTAGCAAATTCAAAATTATATCCCAAAAGGCAGAAGTTGAAATAAAAATGCATCAAATGTATGCAAACTCTTTCCGTAATTTGATAGAGGATATAAGGTCGCGTCAACACGAGTTTGATAATCAAATTAACACAATTTATAGTCAGCATTATATGTATCATACTTATGAAGACTTAGTTAATGCACAAAAGAAACATTGTGAAGTAGTAATACGTGAAAATAGGTATAACAAATTATTAACCATAGGCAATCATGGAATTATTGGTTTTTTGTATGGTAAATTTGTAGAGATAGATAGGATTGGAATAGAGGTTATTTATAAAGTTAATATTGAGAGTTTTAATGTGGAGGTGCCTGTATATAAGTTAATAGAAATATTAGGAAACTTAGTTGATAATGCGATAGACGAACTTGAAGTTTCGGAAGAAAAGAAAGTGTTGTATGTATCAGTGATAGAGTCTTGTGGTGTGTTTGAAATAGTAGTTAGCAATAGAAGCAAGTTTGTTGAACTTGATGAGATTGATAAATTTTTTAAAAAAGGGTTTAGTAAAAAAGGGAGTAACAGAGGATTGGGATTATATAATGTGAAGCAAATATGTAGTGAATATGCGTTACATATTTTCTGTCAAAATCAGAGTATTGAAGGAGAAAATTGGTTGTGCTTTACTATTAATAATAAAAAGGAGGCTATAAAAATTAAAGATACAAAAATTTCTATACCAAAAAGAAAAAATCTTTTGGGGTAATGTAAAAATAGTAGTTGTATATGAACAAAAGAAAAAAGGAAATATTGAGAGGACAAATTATGAGTGAGAGAATTTGTTTAGTACTTGAGGCATTGTCTATTGTTATTTGTTTGCATCATTTATATGGACAAAAATTAAAAATTGATATTTTGACATTAATTTTTTTGTCAGTAAATATGATTATAATGACAATAATTAACTATTATGAATTGCCCAAAATATATACAATGGTAATTTATCCAATTATTGTAATTTACTGTGGAATGAAGTTTGGATTTAAAATCAGACCTATAGTAATAAATAATATATTGTATTTAGTAATAATAGGGGGAACTCAAATTATTGTTTCCATGTGTTATGGAAGATTATTTAATATTCTATTTTTTACAGATTTAGATTTGCTGATTATTAATTGTATAGCTTTTTTTTCTGTAATAATATTTTTATCAGCAATAGATATAAGAAGATTATCTGTATACTTACAAGATAAAGAAAGAATTTTATTTATATCATTGACGTTTTGTGTTATTCTTACAATATCTTGTGTAATAAATTCCAAAGTCATTAATGGTGCAGAATTATATCAGTATATGCCCTTATTTGTCACAATAGCTATGATTTGCATATTAGCAGGGCAGTTAAGTAAGTTTAAGCTTATATCTAAAATGACAGAAACAGAATTGAAAATGCATCAGGTGTATGCTGATTCTTTTCATAATTTAATTGAGGATATTCGTTTACGACAGCATGAATTTGATAATCAGATAAATACGATTTATAGTCAACATTATTTGCATCATACTTATGAAGATTTGGTAAATGCACAAAAGAAACAATGTGGAATAGTTTTGAAAGAAAATAGATATAATAAATTATTGACATTGGGAAATCATGTAGTAATAGGCTTCTTGTATGGCAAGTTTATAGAAATAGATAAATTTGGAATTGAAATATTTTATAAAATAGATATTGATAATTTAGACGTAGGGGTACCAATCTATAAATTGGTAGAAATTATAGGAAATTTAATTGACAATGCCAAAGATGCGTTGGAATTTGCAGATACAGATAAAGTCATATATATATCTATTATAGAAGTTAAAAATAAATTTGAAATAGTGGTTAGAAATAAAAGTAAATTTATTTCACCTGATGAAATTGATAATTTCTTTAAAAAAGGATTTAGCAAAAAAGGAGATGATAGAGGGCTGGGGCTATATAATGTAAAAAGTATTTGTACAGAGTATTCATTGAATATTTTTTGTAACAATAAGGATATTGAAAAAGAAAACTGGTTAACATTTGTAATTAATAATAAATAGCAATAAAAAAGAAACCATAATCTAATTTCTAAGTGGTTTCTTTTTTATTGCTATTTATTATTTTGAATCCTTTGGGTATTCATATTCACCAAAAAAGATAATACTTGCTATGTCCCATGTAACAAACATACCCAAAGCCATACACGCCGTTAACAATGGCTTAGTGATTTTCACAAATTTTTCTTTCATAAGGGTCTCCTTTCTTAAGAATTCTTGCAGCAACCAGCTGCATAGTATGTAATATAATAACCCAGAACCCAGCAACCATATATGGATTCTCTGGTACTATATACAAGAGAGTTAGGTAAATAAAGATAACGAAAAATGCCTGAATTCTTACACGTTTTACCAGCGTATCAGTAAGCGCCCCATGTACCGCAGATGTAACCGGCCCAACATAATAGTTAGCAAGCATACATATAAATAAAAGTATCAATTGAAACACCTTATTAACTGGAATCATTGGTAATACGACAAGTGATAAAAACATATATGAAAAAGTCATAAAGAAACAACTAATATATTTTCTGCAATGTAACCCACCGGTGCAGACCCGAAGCAACAACATTATTGTTACAGCAAAGAAATAAATTCCCATCTGATGTCTGAATATAATTCCCATAATTAAAAGTTTACTGAATTCAGAAGAGAATGTTTTCCAAAAAAATTTAAGCTGTTCAATCTGATAATCGCTGAAATCGTATTGCGCTTTAAGAAATTCGCTCATCCTGTTGATTCCTTTCTTTGATAATGAAATCATTGTAATCCGAATTTAGGATAGTGGCAGGCTGTTAAACTAAACTGTTATTTTCGCATACTGAATGATAGAAAAAAGACAAAATTCGACAAATTATGACATGTTAATTGTGAAAAACGTAGATTGGGTGAATTTTCCAGTGAAAAGAAAAGGGCATGGTATAATAATTCAAAGGCAAGTTTGTATATGTAAATTATGGTTTGGGGATTAAACCCCTTGGTTTCAGCACGGACGAAATGTAAAAGGAACATTTCAGGATGGAGGTCATGATGGGAATGTCGTACAAAGACATAGGGCAGAGGATACGCTGCCTAAGAGAAGCAAACTGTTATACAAGAGATGCGTTTGCCGAAAAAGTAGATATATCAACAAAATTTCTCTACGAGATAGAGATGGGTAAAAAAGGCTTTACTGCAGAAGTTCTGTATAAGATATCGAAAGCAATAAGTGTAAGCAGTGATTATCTATTAACCGGAAATGAAAATCATAAGGTACCTGAAAAAGTGATTGACATTCTGGAGGGATTTAGTCCGGAGCAGATGGAACGTGTACGTGATATCTTAAAGTCCATTCAGGAACTAAGTGCAGATAAAGCAGTGTAAAAGGGGCTTGTGGGAGCTGGCGAGCGGTGCCAGCTCCCACTATTTAACTTATCATGCCGCCCAGCATACCGCTGCCGCAGCATAAGATGAGTACAGTAAAAAAGTTCCTGGAAACTTCCTGCATTCCCTGATTGACGATAAGGGAAACAACAATTAATATAAGGAAGTAAAGTCCGCCCATTAAAAGCCCCCATAGAAATTTCCGGCTTCCTTCCCGTTTTCCTGCAAGAAGGCCTGCTAAGAAAGTGACAATTATGTAAATGCCAATGATACATATGGATACTACCTTTTCTGACAGTCCGAACCGGTAGAGCATCAGGGCAAGAAGCAGAAGCAGTCCTGTGGTGAGCAGATAGGATATGAGCAGACATTTCAATATAAAAGTGAGTCTTGAACTAAAATTTAATTTCTTCAACATGGCAGCCTCCCATTTCTTTTATAAAGGGTTTATAAATTCTTTATACCACAATCATATGTCTGAACTTGACAGAGAATACCCGCATATTGTAATATTTTCATTAGAGCCGCCTTAAAGCAGCGGTAATTATATAGAATAAGGAGTGAGTTTAACTTGGATACCGATGGTGTCATACAATTGTTTACTTTATTAATTCTGGTGTGTCTTTCCGGCTTTTTTTCATCTGCGGAAACGGCTCTTACCACAGTCAACAGGGTACGTCTTAAGGCAATGGCGGATGAGGGGAACAAACGTGCGCAGACAGCCTTAAATGTACTTGACAAATATGGCAAGATGTTAAGCGCCATATTAATAGGAAATAACATCGTCAACCTCTACGCTTCTTCTCTTGCAACCACACTTGCGCTTAGCATTAATCTGGCTGTTGGAATTGCAACGGGAATTCTTACGGTGGTTATTCTGTTGTTTGGTGAAATTATCCCCAAAAACATGGCAATGGTCTATGCAGAGAACCTGGCGCTCTTTTATGCGTCCATTATTGCCGGGCTTATGAAGCTGATGACGCCGGTTATCTTTCTGATAGATAAGCTGGCAGGGGGGCTGATGCGGCTGTTACATATTGATACCAGCAAGAGAACAGCCATGACAGAGACAGAGCTGCGCACATATGTGGAAGTAAGTCATGAGGATGGTGTTATTGAATCGGAAGAGAGGGAAATGATTTATAATGTGTTTGACTTTAGCGATGCGGTGGCCAAAGACATTATGATACCCAGAATTGATATGGCTACAGTAAACGAGGATGCCGGTTATGATGAAGTTTTAGCGCTTTTTAAGGAGTGCATGTATACCAGAATTCCGGTTTACCAGGAAGATAAGGATAACATCATTGGGCTGATTAATATCAAGGATTTTATACTGGTGAATGAGAGAGAGCAGTTTAAGATCAGTGATATTATGCGTAAGGCATATTATACCTATGAATATAAGAAGACAGCTGACCTTCTGATTGAAATGCGGGAGAAGAGGGCAAATGTAACCTTTGTGCTTAATGAGTATGGGGCCGCAGTTGGCATGATTACTCTGGAGGATTTGCTTGAGGAAATTGTGGGAGAAATCCGAGACGAATACGATGAGGACGAAGAAGAGTTTATACAGAAGGTAGAAGAGAGAACCTATCTGGTGGAGGGAGGCATGAAGCTGGGGGATATCAATGATGAACTTGGAACCCTGCTTTCTTCTGAGGATTACGATTCTATAGGCGGACTTATTATAGAAAATCTGGACCGTCTGCCTGAGGATGGAGAAACCATTGTCACTTCCCAGGGAATTACTCTTACGGTGCAGGGGGTAAACCAGAACCGTATCGTAAAGGTGTTAATGATTCTTCCGGAGAAAAAAGAAGAGGAAGAGGAGACATCTGACTCTTCAGATAAACAGGAGACGGCGGATAAGGAAGAACAGGAAAATGAGATAAGCGGGGAAGACGGCGAATAGGTGTTAAAACCTCTTAAAATTAGCAAAAATACTTTCCCAAAACCAGAAACTATGCTATACTACATCAATGCAGAACCGCAAAGTAAGATAAAATAATCTTTTTCACATAAAATATTGCGGACAGAACAAGAATGGAGGGTCAATATGAAGCGTATCAAAACATTAGTGACAAGAGACTTAAAGGAATCCATGAAAAAGGGCGGATGCGGCGAATGCCAGACATCCTGTCAGTCAGCCTGCAAGACTTCCTGCACAGTGGGAAACCAGAGCTGTGAAAAGGTAAAATAGGCAAACTGGATGAAAACAAGATAGCGATATAAGCAGCGGAATTGCCCCGCTGCTTATTATGCGTCTGCACAAAAGTCTGCACTGCAAGTTTGATACCAGTTATTTGCAGCGGGGTCTTTGATTGTGGAAAGCAGTGGTTTGGAAATGAGGATAAGATGATACATCAATATAAAAACAATGGTTATAATATTGTTCTTGACGTAAACAGTGGTTCTGTACATGTGGTGGATGAAGTGGTGTATGATGTGATTCCCCTTGTAGAGAAGGCGTTGGGCGCAGAATGTCCGGGAGAGGAGCTGGAAGGCGAAATTCTTACAGCCCTTGGGGGAAAATATCCGAAAGAAGACATCAGTGACGCTTTTTGTCAGGTGATGGAGCTGAAAGAAGCGGGGATGTTGTATGCGCCTGATATATATGAAAACTATATCATTGACTTTAAAAAGCGCGAGACAGTGGTTAAGGCGCTTTGCCTTCATATTGCCCATGACTGTAACCTGGCATGCCGGTATTGCTTTGCCGAAGAGGGAGAGTATCATGGCAGACGGGCGCTTATGAGCCTTGAGGTGGGGAAGAAGGCGCTGGATTTTCTGGTGAAAAATTCAGGCAACCGCGTCAATCTGGAAGTGGATTTTTTTGGCGGCGAGCCTCTTTTGAACTGGCCGGTGGTGAAGGAACTGGTTTCCTATGGAAGAAGTCTGGAGGAGGCTAACCATAAGAAATTCCGTTTTACCCTGACTACCAACGGAATACTTTTAAATGACGAAATTCTGGAATTTGTAAATAAAGAGATGGCCAATGTGGTTTTAAGTATTGATGGCAGAAAAGATGTCAATGACAAAATGCGGCCCTTTAGAGGCGGGCAGGGAAGCTATGATATGATTGTTCCCAAATTCCAAAAGGTGGCAAAGAGCCGAAACCAGACCAATTATTATGTGCGGGGGACTTTTACCAGAAATAATCTTGACTTTTCCAAAGATGTGATTCATCTGGCGGATTTGGGATTTGAACAGATTTCTGTGGAACCTGTGGTGGCTGCGCCTTCGGATGATTATGCCCTTAGGGAAGAAGACCTTCCAGAGCTGCAAAAAGAATATGACCGTCTGGCGGTGGAGCTTTTAAATAGACAAAAGGCGGGAAAAGGCGTTAATTTTTTCCACTTTATGATAGACTTGGAGGGCGGTCCCTGTGTTGCCAAGAGGCTTTCCGGGTGTGGTTCAGGAACGGAATATCTTGCGGTAACGCCCTGGGGAGATTTTTACCCCTGTCACCAGTTTGTGGGCAGGGAGGAATTTTTGATGGGGAATGTGGACGAGGGCATTACCCGGACTGATATCAGGGATGAGTTTAAAACCTGCAATGTTTATGCCAAAGAAAAGTGCCGGAATTGTTTTGCAAAATTCTATTGCAGCGGTGGTTGTGCGGCAAATTCTTATAACTTTCACGGGCATATTAATGATGCTTATGATTTGGGCTGTGAACTGCAGAGAAAGCGTATTGAATGCGCGATTATGATAAAAGCGGCTTTGGCCGGAACAGAAGGAGAGGAGAGCAATGAAAAAGAATAAGGCAATTGTTGTTTTGCTGGTGTTTGTACTGCTTCTTGCAGGTTTAGGCTATACTGCGGCAG
>CAMUHA010000150.1 GCA_947088515.1 uncultured bacterium | reverse complement strand
AAACGGTTTTCAAGACCGCCTCGTTATGACCACTTCGATACCTCTCCATGTCGTGTGCGTCTTTACTTGCTCAACGCAAAAGTTATTCTATCAAATGAGTTTGACAATGTCAACACTTTTTTTATAATTTTTTCCAATTTTTTTTATTTCCTGTCAGAAATGGATTTCATTTTTATTTTTATCCTGTGACTGCTCCATTTTTTCCCTAATTAAAAGCATTTTTTTATCTATTTTATATATTGTCCGTGCACACTCCCGCAGGTCCTTTTCAAATTCATTTTTTTCATAGCTTCTTTTTTTGTACACGCAATGATGTTCCACTACCGCCCATAAATTCATTGCTTGTGTTCTTATCTGAATTTCTACTTTTTTCTTTTTATCCCCACCTGCCGGAGCAAATACAATCACATGAAGACTCTGATAGCCGCTTGCCTTCGGTTTTTTTACATAGTCTTTTGTTTTTACAATTTCCAGTATCTCATCTTTTCTGATAATCTCCGCCAGCTTATAAACATCATCCAGAAAATTACAAATTACTCTTATGCCCGCTATATCGCTTAACAGCTCCTGGGCCATCTGCCGTTCTATGGTATATCTCTTTTTTATCATTTTTTTCAGACAACTTTCCGGGGTTTTTATCCGGCATACTATCTGACTGATAAAGTTTCTCCCAAGTTTGCGGGAATATTCCTGGTTAATTAATTCCAGTTCCCGTTCAATATTTTTACATGCCGTCTGATAGGGAATAAGAAATTCCTCCTCTCCCATCTGACGCAAAAATTCCTGATATGTTTCTTCAACTGTGCCCATATATTCCACTTGACCCTAACCTTAGAGCGTGTTTGAAATATTTTTCAGACACGCTCTAATTATTTTTTACCCCGAATACAATTATTATGTGCAGCACAGATAAAATATGCCTCATCAGTAATTATTTAAAAATTTTTCTGCTATCTGTATATCTTCCGGCGTTGTAAGTTTGATATTTTCATAAGAACCGGCTGTAAGTTTAACCAAATGTCCTGTTAAAGCTTCCACCACCATGGCATCGTCTGTAATAACCATGCCTTTTTCTGTCAATTCCCGTTCCCGCAGCATCAGTTCTTTATATGCTTTTTTTATCAGAGGATAAGCAAATACCTGGGGTGTTTGCACCATCCACAAAAGATTACGGTTAGGAGTCTGTGCAATATTTCCATTTTCATCTGCTATTTTTATGGTATCTTTCACTGGCATTCCCACCACACAGGCGTCATGTTCTACGACACAGGCAAAAGCTCTGTCTAAAATCTCCTCTGTGATGATGGGCCTTGCGCCATCATGAATAAAAACATAGTCGCAAAGGATGGCATTTAGGCCATTTGCTACTGAATGGTAGCGTTCTTTTCCGCCCTCTATAATGGATTTGACCTTATCAAAGTGATACTTTTCAACAAATTCCTTCCGGCAGTAATCAATATCTCCAGGTGAAACTACCAGAACAACTTCATCAATAAAACTGTCCTGAAAAGTTTTCAGGGAATAGTAAATCACCGGTTTACCACATAACTGCATATATTGTTTTTTGGCGCTTCCTCCCATTCGCCGGCCGCTGCCGGCCGCAAGAATAACTGCTGCTGTCCGCACCTTTCCTTCCCTGCTCATATCCGGTCCCTCTCTGAAATAGTTTTATGTAAAGCGCATCCTCCCGGATGGTTATCATAAACGGCATACTTATTTGTCATATATTATAGTTCCAAGCTTCAAGTTTGGAACAGCATTCAAGTCAAAACCATGACGCACTCCTTTTTGGTATTCATAATAGGCTGCCGTGCCTATCATTGCTGCATTATCTGTACAGTATATAGGCGAGGGATGATAAAAGGTAATTCCTTTTTCCCTGCAGGCTTCCTTAAGAACTTTTCTTAAGGAACTGTTGGAAGCCACGCCGCCTGCTATGGCAAACTTTTTGTATCCATATCTTTCAGCTGCTTCCATGGAATGTCCGGCCAGCACATCAATCACCGCTTCTTGGAAAGAAGCTGCCACATCTGATGTGTTTATTTGCTCTCCTTTCATTTTACAGGAATTTAAGTAGTTTAAAACTGCTGATTTTAAACCGCTGAAGCTAAAATCATATTCCGCATTCCCAACTTTGGCACGCGGAAAATAAACAGCTCTGGGATTCCCCTCTTTTGCCGCTTTATCTATTTTGGGTCCTCCCGGATACCCCAGCCCAATAGCTCTTGCCACCTTGTCAAAGGCTTCTCCCGCCGCATCATCTCTGGTTCTGCCAATTACTTCATATTCTCCATAATCATGAACCACTACAAGATGAGAATGCCCTCCTGAAACCACCAGACATAAAAAGGGAGGCTCCAGCTCTTTATTTTCAATATAGTTGGCAGAAATATGTCCTTCAATATGGTGTACTCCCACCAGTGGAATACCGGATGCAAAGCTGATTGCCTTGGCAGCGGAGACCCCTACCAAAAGCGCTCCCACCAGCCCTGGTCCATAGGTTACGGCAATGGCATCCATACTTTTCAGCCCCATTCCTGCATCCGAAAGGGCCTGCTCAATTACCTGATTTATTTTTTCTATATGCTTGCGGGAAGCAATTTCCGGCACCACACCCCCGTATTCTGTGTGCAGGGCAATTTGTGAATAAATAACGTTAGAGCATACATCTCTCCCGTTTTTTACCACTGCCGCCGCTGTTTCATCACAGGAGCTTTCTATGGCCAGTATATATACATCCTTTTCCATTTTTTCTCCATTTCTGCGCTGTTTTTTGCGCATAACCGCGTTTGCGCCAAGCAATACGCAGACATAAATCTTGCAATTGAAAATTTTATTTTCAATCTTAAATCTCTGCATACCGCAGGCAACGTCTACGCTACTGCACCAATAGCAATTTGGGAAGTTTATTTCCAAAATTATCCCCTATTGGAAATCCGTAATTATACACAAACAGTAAATTTTTAAGCTCTCTTAAAAGCTTATAGCTTCAATTGCCCAATTGCTTTATCTATTCACATTTAAAATACTTGATTTTAGCGCATTCATAATTCTGGTAAAATTTGCTGCTTTTTATGGTATCTGTCCGTCTTCATCTTCTACCAGCTTAAATCCGTAAATTTTCCAGTGCCCATCTTCATCTTTACGGAGCAAAAAGACTTCCTCTGTCATTACAAGCTCTGTCCCCTGCCTTAATGTAAAGGAACAGTACAGCTCTGACCAGTCAAATCCATCCTTTGAAAAAGTTTCCACATCCACACTGCTAGAAGGGGTAAAGCTTGATATTACGATTCCCTGTTCCCGGAAATTGTTCACATCCCATTTCAGATTGTCCAAATACTGCTGCTGGGTCTGGTTTGCAATCAGTTCGTCATCATATAACCTTTGTATCTGAAACGCCAGCTTTTCAAATTCTTCATCTGTGTATTCTTCGTTGTAAAAGCATTTGGTTAACTCACCATAGTATTTAATCACTTCTCTTGCCGAGGGCGGATAATTTTTATCCAAATTCCGCATCAGCGCTTCGCTTACTGCCGAAATTTCTGTTCCTTCTTCCTTGCCTTTGCCTGATTTAATATGAGTCAGATAAAAATAATAACCTGCTATCATCCCTACCAGTATCACCCCTATGACTATTATTTTTATTCCGCTTCCACTTTTTGTTTTCATTATTCTCCCTCCCTCTCATCATCAGTAAATGTCAGTTCTATGGTTTTTCCGTCTTTGCAGACAGAAGAGGCCGGAAAAATCTTCCGTACCGCCGGAAGATACTCCTCTGGTCTTGTTAAGGAGGGGCTGTAATGGGTTAACCAGAGCTTTTTTACTTCCGCCCGTTTTGCAAGCTCAGCCGCCTCATAAAAAGTCATATGCTTATTTTCTTTCGCCTTTGCTTTTTTATCCAGTTCTCCATACATCCCCTCACAGATAAACAAGTCGACTCCTTTTGCATATTTTACAATTCCCTCTGTTGGTCTTGTATCTGTACAGTAGGTCACTGAAATTCCTCTCCGGGAAGGCCCCAGCACCATCTCAGGCGCCAGTATTCTCCCATCGGCTTCTATGGTTTCACCCCGTTGCAGACGATTCCAGTATTTTTTTTCAATTCCAAGAGAAACCGCTTTCTCCACCTGGAATTTTCCTGTTCTTTCAATGGACAAGCGATATCCATAGCAGGTGACATTATGGTTTACACGAAAAGCTTCCAGCGAAAAGCCGTCAAACGACAACTTCTGTTCCGCCTCCTCCAGTTCCATACAGTTAATGGCAAAGGGCAATTCCGGTGCAATGACACGCAGGGATGCCACCACTTTGGAAAGTCCCTTTGGTCCAACCAAAAGAAGCGGCTCTGTCCGTTCTGCATTCCCCATAGTAAGAAGCATTCCCGGCAGTCCGCTGATATGGTCTGCATGAAAGTGGGTAAAGCAGATAACGTCAATGGGATTAGGGCTCCATCCCTTTTCCTTCATAGCTATCTGCGTTCCTTCCCCACAGTCAATCAATATACTGTGCCCGTTATACCGGGCCATCATAGATGTCAGCCACCGGTACGGCAGAGGCATCATTCCTCCAGTTCCTAACAAGCAAATATCCAGCATAATTCCTCCCAAATCCATACGCTGTCCATTCCGCCTCCAAAGTATGATTACAGGAAGATATAGCAAAAGACATATTTATTGCCATTAACTACATCTATGAAAACACCTGAAATCTGCTTCGGCAGGAACAATAAAGAAGCGTTTTTAAAGCAATTCTTTTACTTCCTCCTCTTCTACCGGAATGGCAAATCCATCAATCATATTATCATAACATTCTTCACATAAATCAAAAGAATGCGCATCTCCATCTTTGTTGCTGAAATATCCAAAACGGATATTTCCATTAAAGCAGCCCTCCATAATAATTCCATTTTTCACTTTTAAATTTTTTTTACATTTGTTGCATACAACGGCCGCTAATTCTCTCTTATCATTGTCCTGGTAAATTCTCATGTCCTTATCCTCCCTTGGTATCTTCCCTAAATCCATTATACATAAAAGAGAGCTAAGAACTAGTGGTAATTCTTCCACGCACTACCTATCTTTTCCACATAATCAAGGCATCCTCCACAGGCTTTTCATAAAATCCCGGCCTTACCCCTTCCCCAACAAAACCAAGCCTTTCATAAAGTCTGATGGCTTCCTGGTTGCTTGCGCGGACCTCTAAGGTACAGTCTCCTATGCCGGATGCCTCCGCCACATCCAGCATATATTCCAGCATTTTTTGTCCAATTCCTTTTTTTCTATGTTCTTCGGCAACCACCACATTTGTGATTTCACCCTCACCTGCTATATTTCTGATGCCGCAGCATCCTACAATTACGCCGTCCTCTTCCGCCACATAATAATACGCATAATCCGCTTCAATCATTTCCAGAAAATCCCCGGCTGACCATGGCATGGAAAACACTTTACTTTCTAACAAGCTGACAGTTTCCACATCAGAGGCTGTCATTTCCCTGACTTGAAGCATTCTCTCTTTTTTCCCTTTCTGCCTGTGATACTCTTAAATACTCTGGCACATGCTCTTTTGCTGTAACACATTTCCCTTCCTTTAGATACTGAAGGGCTAAAGTCCCAAAGGATGCTGCTCTCTGCCGGTTCATATGGGCAGGGGCAAATCCATAGGGTACCTCCAAAAGTGTTGAAAGCTTTTCTTTAAACACCGGAACCCCATCTCCAAGAAAAATCACGTCCCGTCCAATAGCATTGCATTTTTGCGCAATTTCGTCAATAGACACTGCACACTGGGGAACAAGCGCCTGCAGATGGTAAGTAAAGGGAATCTCTTTCGTTTTGGTAAATTGGTAAATTCCAGTATATACCTGATTTCTTCTAGCATCCATAATCGGACATACCAGCTTATCCGTTCCATATAAATTACACGCCATTCCGTCAAGAGTTGGAATTTCCACTAGTGGTATCTGCATGGCAAAGCCAAGTCCTTTCGCCGTTGCAGAGCCTATGCGCAGTCCGGTAAAAGAACCAGGCCCGGCAGCAAGGGCAATGGCATCTACTGTTGATAAATCCAGTTCCACCATTTTTTTCAGCTCATCCAGCATGGGAAGCAGCGTCTGGGAATGGGTCTTTTTATATTGGACATTATATTCACCAATTAATATATCATCCTCCACAATTGCTGCTGATGCCACAAGACCCGAACTGTCTATCACTATAATTTTCATCTATGCTTTTCTTTCCTCCAACTGTATCACTCTGTAGTCAAAGCCTTTTTTTAAGTCTTTAGAAATCCTGACTTCCGTATAATGCTCCGGGAGAATATCTTCTATCAGGTCCGCCCACTCTATCAGACAAACACCATCTCCATAAAAGCAGTCTTCATAGCCAATCTCATCCATCTCTGACACATCGCCTATACGGTACACATCAAAATGATAAAACGGAATTCTTCCGCTGTCATATACCTGCATAATGGTAAAAGTAGGACTGTTTACAGGCTCCATAATGCCAAGTCCCTGTGCAAAGCCCTGGGTAAAAACCGTCTTTCCGGTCCCCAAATCCCCTATCAGAGTAAATACAGCGCCTGCATCTGCCTCACTACCTATTTTCCGTCCCAGTTCAAAGGTTTCCTTATGACTGAAAGTTTCTATAAGCATTCTCTGTTCTCCTATTCCAGTTCCGCATCTTCCTCCTCAAGCGCCTTTTCCTTCAGAGCAATTTCATTCTGCTTTCGCATCCTGAAATTCTCTGGGCGCTTTCTCTGGAAGATGCTGATTCCAGTTCCGCATCTTCCTCCTCAAGCGCCTTTTCCTTCAGAGCAATTTCATTCTGCTTTCGCATCCTGAAATTCTCTGGGCGCTTTCTCTGGAAGATGCTGATTCCAGTTCCGCATCTTCCTCCTCAAGCGCCTTTTCCTTCAGAGCAATTTCATTCTGCTTTCGCATCCTGAAATTCTCTGGGCGCTTTCTCTGGAAGATGCTGATTCCAGTTTTGCATCTTCCACTCCAAATTACCCTTTGAAGCTCTGGTCAGTTTCGGATTTTTACTTTTTTGGGGGGCATATGGGTGGATATCATCTGAATCACGCCAACAGATTTTTCCCCTAAGTCCTTTCTCGGAAAAATAGACGCATTTACAGGGGTTGTGTACAAAATCAGGCTTCGGGGCGTGGATACCGCCTTGTACATATCTTCCCACCTTTGACTCTGCATCTCTCCCTTCTGGGATACCTCCACGCCTTCCTCTGTCATCTTAAAATGAAGAGGTGTCTTAAAGGAAGGGTTGGAGAGATACTGCTGTCTGGATTTAATAAACAGTGTCCATGGAAGATAGAGCAATATCACTGCGCCTGCAATCAGAAAAAGAACACCATATCCCATAAAAAACGCTGTCACCAAAAGCGCTCCCACCACCGAACCTATCAGCCCGGAAGCGCTGGTATAGGTGTGAAAAAGCATATAATCATAGAGAATACCCGGTGTTATTTTCACATCAAATTCGACTTCCATATTCATTCTCCCAATTTTCCGCTTTTGCAAAAGAGCACCTACACTGACAGGTGCTCTTCTAACTCTCATTATACTAAAAATACGGCAAAGTGCAATATAAATTCTAATTCTTTGTGTTACTATTCATGCCTAAGCGCTTCTATTGGGCTTAGCTTCGCTGCTTTTCTTGCGGGATAAATTCCGAAAAAGATACCAATGCCGCAAGAAAAAAGTGAGGCTGCAAGTACAACACCCGCGCTTATCTGGGCGGTAAGTCCCATTGCAGAGCATACTCCCATTGCCCCCAAAACACCAAGACCAATTCCGATTATTCCACCCAGCAAAGTGATAATGCCTGCCTCTGCAAGGAACTGTAAAAGCACCGAACCAGTTCTTGCACCCAGAGCTTTTCTGATACCAATTTCTCTTGTCCGTTCAGTAACAGACACCAACATAATATTCATAACGCCGATTCCTCCTACCAGAAGGGAAATGGCTGCCACGAAAGATATAAATATGGTAATAAAACCCAGTATTGTGTCAAACTGTGCCGTAAAGTCCGCAAAGCTCTGCATCATTATCTGATTTTCCCCTCTGACATTATGTCTGCTCTCCAAAAGAGCCAGGGTTCTGGATGCAACTTCTGACATATACTCCGGGGACTGTGCAATTACATAGAACTGTTCCACTTCATCTATGTAATACCCCAGCTTGTTAGACATAAAGGTTAGCGGAACTTCCGCCTGTATGGTGACAAAGTCACCTCCGCCTGCATTTATAAGGGCAGACGCATTGTCTTTGCGTACCCCTACAACCCTAAGCTCCTGGGTAATCCCCCAGAATGTGGCGTTAAAAATCATGCCCACCACATCTGTGGTCCCAAAAAGCGCTATCGCACTGCTTTCTGTAATAATACAGGTATTTCCTGCGCTGTCATAATCATTTTGCGTAAAATATTTTCCCTTGACAATCGGGTCCGTGGAAATATATTGCAGTCCTGTGGTGCCTCCAGTCATATTGATATCAAAATCACCTTTTGGTCCCTCTGCCGTTCCCCAGGTACCAAAGGAAGGGGTTACGCCTTTTACATGTTCTACCTGTGATTTTATTGCATCAAAGTCATCCTG
>CAMUHA010000149.1 GCA_947088515.1 uncultured bacterium | reverse complement strand
TAAGCTTATGTAATGCTTTACCAATTTAGGAATAATTTATTTTTGAAGCGCCTTCCACTCATCTTCTAAAATAGCCATCAAAATATCATCTGCATATTTATCCCCATCTTTTACAGCGTCTCTCAGAACGCCTTCACGTTTAAAACCTATTTTAAGATATGCTTTTTCTGCTCTTGGATTAAAAGAAAATACATCCAGTTCCAGACGATGTAAATGAAGGGTCTCAAAGGCAAAGCTACAGGTCATATATGCTGCCCAGGAGCCAATTCCTTTTCCGCAAGTGTCACTGTGAAAAATTCCAATACGGAAATTTGCGCTTCGTAATTCCCAATCAATTTCGTTGATAACACTTTCGCCGATGATATTTCCATCAGGGGCAATAATCAAGAAGTCATAGCGATTCTTGTTATTGATACAGGAAAGGAAAAAGTTTACCACTTCATCATGCGTAAATGAGGGTTGGCAACCGGTAAGATGCGCCACTTCTATATCAAGCGGATTAAAATTATTTTGGTAATAGTTTTCAGCATCCTCTTTTTGCGCAGCTCTAAGAATATAGCCATCTTTTTCCCAAATTACACTAACTTTTTTCATTGAAGAAAACCTCCTTAAAGAATTAGTTTTGATTCTGCATATGCTGGGATGTATTTATTTTATCAAAAAAAGAGAAAAATGGTCAAGGTTCTCGGTTTTTGAGTTCGAGAGCTGCCTCTTAATATTCTGACAGGAAATTTTGATGCAAAATCCAGTGCGGCAGTCATTGGCGCGCGCAATATTTTGAGCGTCTTAAAGTCTGAAAAGTGCATCCTGGCAGTTATGGTATTGTATGGAAAGGGGAATTTGTTACAATGATTATTATGAACAGCTTTTATGAGACTGGCAGTGTTTTATTAATAGTACAAGCAGGCAGAAAATGTCATAAAGGTGAAGTAACATGGAAGAGGAAGGAAAGGTAATGAATGAAGCTTACAATGAACAGAATCACCAAAGGGGAGGATGAGGTGATTATCCGATATGAGAATATGACGGAACAGATAGAGACAATCGTCAGGATGGTGCAGGGAACAGAAAGCAGAATAAGCGCTTTCGCTGAAGATAAAAGAGTGTTTCTACTGCCGGAAAATATTTTATATATAGAAAGTGTGGATGGCGCCACTTATGCTTATCTGGAAGAAAAAGTGCTAAGGGTGCAGATGAGCCTGACAGAAGCAGAGATGCGCTATGGAAACCGGGGATTTTTCCGTTGCTCCAAGTCCATGGTTTTAAATATATATAAAATCAGTTATCTGAAAAGCGAACCCGGAAACCGTATCCGGGCGGCGATGGAAAACGGAGAGCAGGTTATGATTTCAAGGAGATATGCCAAAGAGCTGCGTCGTGTTTTGAAGGGAGGTGGAGAGGAAGGTGAAGAATAAGTGGAAAGAGAAAATAAAGAGGTATTTAAGTTTGGAAATTGCTATAGAATACAAATCATGCCTGTACTTTGCCTGTATCATGTTTTTCTATTGTGTCTACTTGATGGGACAGAAGATTTTTTATGCTAATGTAGTCAACATGTTTGAAATGATACTGACTGCTTATGGGATAGGTTATATACAGGTGTATCTGCTGGATAATTTTGATGAAGGAGAGCAGCTTGGGAGAAAGAATACGCTGTACATGATTTTCTGTACCTGTCTTTATACTGGAGCCTCTTTCCTCTTTAACTGGTATGGAAGGGAGATTGTTGTATCAGCGATGTTTTTTGCATACATGCTCATTGTCTATTTTTTCGTGTTTTTATGCAATAAAATAAAAAGAATTGTGGATACAGAAAACCTAAACAAAATGTTAAATGAGTACAAGAAAATCCGACCCAAAGAGAGGGCGTGAGCGGAACTGGAGACAGCGAAAGCCCGAAAAGGCGACCAGAGGAAATACGGAATGTGAAACAGGCCGGATTTGCTCTGCCGAACAAGGAGCCGTGGAGGCGTGAGCGGAACTGGAAACAGCGAAAGCCCGAAAAGGCGACCAGAGGAAATACGGAATGTGAAACAGGCCGGATTTGCTCTGCCGAACAAGGAGCCGTGGAGGGCGCAAGCGGAACTGGAATAGAAGTAAAGATTGAAAATTTTCAATCTGGAGATTTGTGTTACGCACAAAGTCTCCAGGCTTTGGAAAGGAGCATGGTCTTAAATATGGAAAATGCAATTGAAATTAAGGGGCTTACCAAATTTTATGGAAAGCACAGAGGCGTAGCAGATATTAATCTGGAGGTGCGATGGGGAGATATATTTGGTTTTCTTGGGCCAAATGGGGCTGGAAAATCTACCACTATACGAAGTATGCTGGGTCTTCTCCGGTTTCAAAAGGGAGAAATAAGGCTGTTGGGTATGAATGCGGCAAAACAGAGGAAGGAGGCGCTTAGACGGATTGGTTATATGCCTTCGGAAGCTATGTTTTATCCTGGAATGAAAGTAAAGGATGTTATTGCGTTTGCTGCAAAGGCAAGGAAAATGGACTGCAGCAGGGAGGCAGAGAGAATTAGCAGTCTGCTGGAAGTGGACGGGGAGAAAAAGATAGAGGAACTGTCTTTGGGGAACCGCAAAAAAGTAAGCATTGTCTGCGCCATGCAGCATAAACCGGAGATTCTTATTCTGGATGAACCGACCTCTGGACTTGACCCGCTGATGCAGGAAGCTTTCTTTAAACTGTTGTTGGAGTACAATAGTTGGGGGACTACCTGCTTTTTGTCTTCCCATGTGCTTTCGGAGGTAAAAAGTTACTGCCGGAATGCGGCAATCGTCAAAGAAGGCGCTCTTATCAGAGTGGACACAGTGGAAAATCTTTCAAAGTCCAATGTCCGGCATATTAAGCTCCGGGAGAGAGGGAAGATGGAAGAGTTTGTCTATACAGGAAATATGAAGGAGTTAATTGGAAAGCTATCGGACAGGGAGCTGGAGGATGTGCTGATAGAGGAACCGCCGCTGGAAGAGGTGTTTATGCACTATTATGAGCAGCCGGAGAGAAAAGATGAAAAAAAGATTAAAGTTTATGAGGAGGCACAAAATGACACTTTTAAAACATGAACTGAAAATAAATTTAAAAACTCTGATAATATGGACTTCCTGTGTGGGGCTAATCTGCCTGGGCTGTATTCTGCTTTTTGACAGCATTGAGGAATCAATGGAAGAGATGGCAGGAATGTTTTCACAGATGGGGGCATTTTCTGAAGCTCTTGGCATGGACAAAGTAAGTATCAGCACATTGAAGGGATATTATGCCACAGAAATTGCGCTGATGTATGCCATTGGCGGGGGAATGTTTGCCGCTATGACCGGAGCCTGTATGCTGGCAAAAGAGGAAGAAGGACATACGGCAGAATTTTTAAATACGCTTCCTTTTGGCAGAAATTACATTGTATGTTGGAAATATGGCGCTATGGCAGCGCTTACCATACTTTATAATGTTCTTTGTATTGTATGGGCGCTTATGGGATTATTGGGCGCTGGGGAGAATGTGTTTTCAAAAGACTTTTTTCTGAAAGATTTTGTATATTTTCACAGTGCACAGCTGCTGATGCACCTGGAAGTGGGAAGTGTATGTTTTCTGATGTCGTCTTTTAGCAGAAAAAAACAGGTGGGAGCAGCATTGGGATTTGTCATGCTTTTATATGGTATGGACCTAATGTGCAGGATATTGCCTGATATTGAAAATTTAAAATATGTGACGCCTTATTACTTTTCTAATGGAGCGGATATTTTTGCACAAGGAAGCGTAAATAATGTGATGATTGGAATTGGAATACTGGTAATAGCAGTATCAGCGGTTCTGGCTGTTTTTATTTACCAGAACAAGGATTTGTCGTGAATATTTTTTGTAAAAAAAACCATACTTGTCCTTAAAAATAATTTTGACGATTTTTAAACACATTCCATGGGACTTGGGAAGGTGGGAAAGAGGTATGGTATGGGGAATACGAAACTGCCCATAAGAAACAGCGGCGGATATTATGAAATCAGACTGGAAAGCATTGGCGGGCTTGGAGCTAACCTGTGCGGCAAGATGCTGGGAGAGATGGGTGTCAAATATCTGGGCTTTAATAGTGTAAGTTTTTCGAGCTATGGTTCAGAAAAAACAGGGACACCTGTAAAAGGATATGTGAGGTATTGCGATAAGAATAAAGAAATCCGGGTACATTCACCAGTGATAAATCCAAATCTTCTTGTGATTTTTCATCAGGCGCTTATGAAAGAGGAAAGCGTCTGGGCGGGCTGCGATGAGAATACAGAAGTGATTGTCGGGTTAGAAGGTGGACAGGATATGGTTAATCTTCCTGTAAAGGTGAAAAGCTGTTATGTGGTAAAGGCCCAGCAAATAGCCATGGAAACACATTCCAGAATTAACATGGTGATGCTTGGAGCCATGGCAAAGGTAATGGGATTTGTGGAGCTTTGCCATGTAAACGGAATTTGTGAAGACACTTTGGGAAAGAAATATCCTGATGCGCTGAAAGGAAATCTGGAGGGAATCAGACGGGGATATGAGGAAGTAAAAAAACAGGATAGCATTCATTTGGTCAATGAGGCGAAAGGCAGAAAAGAGGAGGGAGACAGGAGCGCTTCATCCCAGTGGGGATATGTAACGGCGCCTATAGGAGGTATCAATCCAAGGGCAGGAAGTACCGTGGTGGCTGACCTTGCACCCTCCCGGCAGGGATATATTCCTCTTTTTATAAAAGAAAGGTGTATTAACTGTGGCATGTGTGATTCGACCTGCCCGGATATGGTGTTCCAGTTTGTAAAGGGAGAATATAAGGGCAATGAAATGATGGTCAACAAAGGACTTGATTATTACCACTGTAAGGGTTGTCTGCGTTGTGTGGAGGTATGTCCGGTGAATGCACTGGTAAGGGGGTTAGAGGCGGAGCATAAGGAGAAGGAATATTTTCTTCCAAATAAGGACATGATACGTATGCCGGATTATTATGTAAAGGCAGGCGCTGATGGGTATATTACTTCGGAATCCTATCTGACGGAAAAAAGAATGGAAGGCGGGGAAGTTTAATGGAAAAGCAGGTAATGGAATATGCAGGCGGAAATGAAATGGCGGCAATAGCCATTAAGCAGATTGGCTATGACCTGATGGGATATTATCCAATTACACCTTCCACACAGATTGCAGAAGGGCTGGATACTATGAAAGCCAACGGGGAAACAGACCTTATTATGATTGCGGCAGAAGGAGAACACAGTGCGGCAGGGATTTGCTATGGAGCGGCAGTGGGCGGCGGCAGAGTAATAAATGCCACCAGCGCAAACGGTTTATTATATGCCATCGAACAGTTCCCAGTGCAGTCTGGAACCAGATACCCAATGGTCATGAATGTCGCATGCCGGACGATCTCCGGTCCTCTTTCCATCAAGGGCGACCACAGTGATATTATGTTTATGCTAAATGCCGGGTGGCCGATTTTGTTCGCCCATCAGGTACAGGAAGTATACGACTTTAATATTATAGCGCTTAAACTTGCGGAAGCAGTGCGGCTTCCGGTGATTGTTGCATATGATGGCTTTTTTACCAGCCATCAGAAACGGAAATGTCTGCGGTTTGAAGATGAGATGACGGTTCGGGACTTTTTGGGGCCGAAAAAGGAAGAATATCCTTTTCTGGATTTAAAAAATCCCATTACAGTAGGCTCTTATATGAATGAACCGGACTTAATCAATAACAGATACCAGCTGCATCTTGCTATGAAGGAAGCAGGCAGACGTCTTAAGGAACTTTTTGCTGAATATGAAGCTTTATCAGGGAGAGGCTATGAGAAGGTGGAAGGATACCGCTATGAAGATGCAGAAACAATTCTTCTTGTGCTGGGTTCTTCCTATGATACGGCGCTGGATGCTGTTGACCAGATGAGAAATAATGGAAAAAAGGTGGGAGCAGTAACGCTTCATATGCTACGTCCTTTTCCGGCAAAAGAGGTATATACATTCTGCAAAAATGCCGCGCATATTCTGGTAGCTGACAGACAGGACAGTTATGGGGCGGGAGGCGGAAATTTGTCAATTGAAGTGCGTTCCGCTTTGCAGAAATACGGAAGCCGTACACCGGTAAAAAGTCTGATTTATGGTCTGGGAGGCAAGGATTTTTTTGTGGAAGACGCCATAAAAATGCTGGAATGGGCAGGAAATCCCAAAACACCTGATTTTGCTTACTATGGCGTAACCAAGGGCGGATATGATAAGACGGCTGGAGAGACGGCGCTTTCAAGGGCAGCCCAAAGGGGAGATGTGAGAGAGATATCAGGAGATACAGAGGCATTTGAAAGAGAAAAGGATGCGCCTTTCTTTGCGCCTCTGACAGCGGAGCAAACAAAGCTGGGAGCCACCCAGGTAAAAGAAGAAGATGGGAAAGTGAAGGTTCTGGGAGGCAGTTTAAATGCCACTGCTGCCATTCCCAAACGGCTGGCGCCGGGACATGGCGCCTGTCCGGGATGCGGGATACCAGTAAATGTCAATCTGCTTTTGCGTGCCATTGAGGACCCAGTGGTACTGCTTTTCCAGACTGGATGCGGAATGATTGTGACAACCGCTTATCCCCGGACCAGCTTTAAAGTGCCTTATCTTCACAACCTCTTCCAAAATGGCGCCGCAACCTTAAGTGGTCTTGCGGAAATCTGCTACAGGAAGCAGAAAAAGGGTGAAATTCCTCCCGGAGATATTATTTTTATTATGGTAAGCGGGGACGGCGGCATGGACATTGGCATGGGTTCAGCCCTTGGCACAGCGCTCCGGGGGCATCGCCTGATTTTGTTTGAATATGATAATGGCGGATATATGAATACCGGATACCAGCTGTCTTATTCTACTCCCAAAGGCGCAAGAAGTTCCACCTCCCATGTGGGAAGGCAGCAGTATGGAAAAACTTTTTTCCACAAGGACATGCCCCAGATTATGGCAGCAACAGGGATTCCATATGTGGCAACCATGGCCGAGTCAAACCCAACGGATTTTATAAAAAAGGCGGCAAAAGCGGCCTATTATGCCAAAACGACAGGAACCGCTTATGTCAAGGCGCTGTCTGCCTGTCCCTTAAACTGGAATGACAAGCCTGCCACAGAACGGAAGGTAATAGAGACAGCCGTGAACTGTTGCTATTTTCCTCTTTATGAGGTGGAGAGAGGAAAAACCACTTTAAATTACGACCCGGAAAAAATGGGAAGAAAAACGCCAGTGATTGAGTGGCTTTCCATGATGGGAAGAACAAAGCATCTGCAGAAAGAGACTTATGCTGAAGTTGTAGAGGATATGCAAAAGGAAGTGGACAGAAGATTTGCAAGACTAAAAGCAAGAGCAGAAAATCCAATATTATAGCTTTTGAAGGTAGTGTGCGTTTGAAGGGACGAGAGCGGAACTAAAATCAGCGAAAGGCCCTGAAAGCGGAACTAAAAATAGAAACAGGAGGTAGAAATGGAAACAACATTTTTAAAAAACAATGAAGAAATTTTATATTTGGTTTCAGGAAAAAAGGATAATCTGAAAGGGTGTATGAATGAAGGGTTTAGTCTGATGGACAGTAACACTTCTGAGGGGGCAGGAGAAAAACACATTCCTGTGGTAGAAAAGAATGGCAGTAAAATTACAGTAAAGGTAGGCAGTATTTTTCATCCTATGACACAGGAACACAGTATTACCTGGATTTTCCTGGAGACAAAAAGGGGTGGACAGCTTGCAAGGCTGGATGCAGATGGTCAGCCTGTAGCGGAATTTGTGCTGGCAGATGGTGAGGAAGCTGTAGCGGCTTACGCTTATTGTAATCTGCACGGATTTTGGAAAACCAATATCTAGTTTTAAATAAAAGAATACAGATAAAAGAAACAAAGTTTTTCCAATTAGACAAAGAATGCAGCATTTTCGTAGCAAAATGCTGCATTCTTTATTATGCAAAGGGGGTATTTGAAATTCATTCACTCAATCTATGAACAGGAAACCTTTTCTGGATTTCCTGTTTCATGTGCTGCTCTGTTTGTTCGGCAGTTATTCAAATTTTAGTTGGCTGCAATTCCACAAATTTGAATAACAAAAGTTAGTTGTTTGCAATCGGAGAAATAACAGGTTTTCCATCTTTGCCTAACAGTATTGTTATTCCTCCTGCATTTCCAACTTTACGAAAAACATAATTCACTCCCGTCTCTGTATCTACAAAAATTTGCGTTACATCAATAGTCCCTTGTGAATAAACTGCCTCAAATCGTTCTTTCTTAGCCATTTTGTTTACCTCCATTTTTTGATTTTATATATAAATTCCCCACAGGCGGGGATTTATCACAGATCAGAAAAGTCAAATCCCCTGACCAATACCAGACGCTATTTTTATTCCGGTTGACAGCATTCTTTCCATTTCTGTCTGGGCGTCTGTTTTTTGAGAGCTGTTTTTGGGATTTTCAGGCTTGGAATGGTCATCTTTAGTGTTGGGTTCATCCCCTTTGGCTTCGGTTTTCTTTTGTTCTTTCATGAAAGTTTCCATACACTGGTCATTTACCATAACGTGCATTTGATAAATTCCTTTTTTAATTCTTTTTTCTTCTTTTTTTCTTTTTTCAACCTTACTAAGTTGTTGTTGCTTAAACTCATTAAAATCACCTATTAGCATTTTTTACCTCCTGACCAATTATGTATTTGTGCTGCCCGTATCATTATCCGCAGAGATAGTTCTGGC
>CAMUHA010000148.1 GCA_947088515.1 uncultured bacterium | reverse complement strand
CTGTCCTTAGGCTCAACATCATTAACCACTCTGTCACCAATTTTTAATTCACCGGAAGAAATGTCTTCCAGACCTGCAACCATACGTAATGTGGTGGACTTACCACATCCTGAAGGTCCTACGAAGATAATAAACTCCTGATCCTTAATCTCAAGATTGAAGTTTTTAACTGCCTCAAACCCATTGGGGTATACTTTGCAGATATTCTTTAAAGATAAACTTGCCATTTTTGTTAGCCTCCTTAAAATATTTAATCAACCAAGTCTGAATTAAGTATACATGAGTTTCCTGTTCTTGCCTATACTATTATTCCACAAATATTTTATCCTCCATTGTTGAAAATGCTTATAAGTATAAACAATTTTAACCATCCCCGACAACTTGACCAACAAAAGCCGTGATGCAATAGACACTTTACACAAAATTATTATTTTGCTTTCTTAATTTCCGTTACCTGGTCTGCCTCTGTTATTTCTTTTTCTTCCTCTTCCGCTGTTTCTGCTTCTTCTTCCAGAACAATTGACCATTCCTCATCGCTGGTTATATGCGTCTCTTCCGGCTCAAACCGTTTAAAAGTGTTGTTATACAAACGTGCCGACAAGTAAGCAGGCGCTGAAATTCCCAGGCAGAATATTATAGGAAAAATCTGAAAAAAGAATGCCGCAAGCACAAGCGGAAGCGCCCAAACCACCATCATCAGAACTGTTTTGGGAAAGCTTAAAATTCCCATGAAAAGAGAATTTTTAAATGTATTTTTAATAGTATTGTCAAACTTTGCCAGTACGGGAAATAAGTGCATAATGGTAAAAAGACCAATAATGGCCACTGACATCAGGGCAATCTTAAGCCAGGCAGGAAACTGAAGCGTTGAATAAGTAAATATAAATATATCTCCTGCAATAATCGCAATTCCCACCAAAAGAATAATCCAGATAATCGTTGCTTGTTTAAAATTATCTTTAAAGGACTTGAAAAATGCCCTTGTGATATAGCACTCTTCGTCTCTGACCATTTTTAACGCCACATAATTCAGCGCCGTCATTGAAGCTCCTATTGTTATAATAGGTATACAGCAGAGCATTGCTAAAAAATTAAGTAAAATTAAATCCGCCACCTTCGATAAAAAATTGAACAAAGGACTTTCAATGCTAAAAAATCTTCCCATATTTTCCTCTTCCTTTTCTTATGTTTCCACTTTCCCCTATTGTGCTTTCAGTTTATCGGAAACCTTCTTAAACTGCTGGTTCAGTCTGCGGTATGTAACCATTGTCTCTTCGGCACGCAGCTTTACCCGCTGCATAATGTCATCATAATTATCAAACAATGTCTTGGCAATTGTCTTATTATACTTTCCATTGGAAGCCTCTTCCTGTATAATGTCAAGCATTTCTGACTCCCTGAACGCTGACCGGTAAGACCTTCTGCCAAGAAGAGCCGTAACAGAATCCGCAAGCTGCAAAATCTGCTGTTTTTGGTTCATCTGCATTTCCCTAAGCCCTCTTGGATAACCACTTCCATCACTTCTCTCATGGTGCGCTGCAACAATTTCCACTACCTCAGGCGCCATTCTGTTTTGCAGAATGCGTTCAGCCAGATACACATGTTTCTTTACCTTGTCATATTCCTGGGCAGTCAGCGCTCTGGGCGCATCCGTGATTTCTCTTGGCACTGCCATCATTCCAATATCATGTAAAATAGCCCCGTAATATAACTGGTCCCTCTCTATCGGGCTTAATCCAGCCTTTACCCCCAGCATCTCAGCTATACAGGTGCATATAACGGAATTAACCACTGCTTTTTCACTTTTAAATCCCTGACAATACATTAGCATTTCCAAATATTTACGCTTATCCTCATTGGTAAAAATCATATAGCCAATAATGTCATCCAATTCCTCTTTATAGTCGCCGCTTTTTACTTTGTTTAGGACATCATTCTCCCGCACCGCCTTCCCAAACAGCTCCATGGCTTCTTTGCTGATTGCAGTTCCTACCTGTTTGTTAAACATACTGATATCGAACTTCTCTCCCAGCGCCACAGAAAAAATATCAACCCGTTCCGCCAGGCTTAAACAGGCAGCAATTTCTCTTTGTTCATAGTCAAGCAGCTCCAGTTGAGAATAATCTGTATGATGATAAAGAATGACTGTTGCCAGTTCACTTAAAGGCGAAAGATGTTTAAACACCAGATAGCCATAAGTTGCATGAGGCATGGGGTCCTTTAACTCATATCGTATCAAATCCTTTAAATTGTCTGTTTTGTAAGCGCCAATATCGTGCAGCGAAGCCATAAAAACAAAATCGGCCAGCTCAAACTTTTCATATACGCCCTTACATTCCAGCATTTTATATAAATAATACGCCACTCTGGAACCGTGGTCCATTGCCCTGCGGTCTACCAGTTTCAGCGTATCCCTCATAAACAGAAAAATATCTTTACTGTGTATATATTCCATAAGCTCCACCTGCATTCAATAAAATATTACCTTACGTTCTTAGCGTTTCCTTTACACCGCCCAGACCTCACTCAGCCATCCCTTCCGGGAAATCATACGCCATAGGGGTATATATTATCCCATCCTGCTTTTTTTCCGGCCCCAGGTCCTTAAACCCAATCTGATGGTAAAACGCAACCCCATAAGGCGAGGCATTAACCGTCAGCCGTTGTTTTCCAAGTTCATCCTTTACATAGCTGGCCATTTTCATAATAAGGGCTCTTCCAATGCCATGTCTGTGATAATTTTTATCCACAAAAAGGAGGGAGATGTGCACCTCATTCCGCAGGGTAATCATGCCCACCATCCTGCCATGGTCGTAAGCAGTCATCATCTGATAAACGCCCATAAGAAACATCCGCTTGAGGCCGGAATCCGTTATAAAATCCTCAAAGCTCCTGACCCCCTCCATTGTATAGATATCCCCTTCAAACTCTAAAAAAGTTTTCCATGCCAGTCCCATGGCTTCTTCCCATTCGTCCTGGGCAGCAAAACGTATCTCATAAGGTAATTCTTCATCCATTGCTTTATCCCTTCGAATATCGTTAATACATAATTATAACAGATAAATCACCATTTTACAATTAAGGGGTATTTATAAATAATGATTTTTAACTGTATAATAGTATTATAGCGCAATGCTTTTGCAGCGTCCAGTATTAAGAAACCATTTCTTTGCCTACCTGGTTAACAAGCGGCAGCCCGTTTTCCAGCGCATACGCATTTTCCAGCGTGACCTGGGCAATCGCCTGCATTGCTTCTTTGGTAAAAAATCCCATATGGGAGGTGACAAGTACATTCGGGAAAGTCATCAGCCGTGCCAGATTATCATCAGTAATAATATCGTTTGACCGGTCTTCATAAAAAACGCCTTCCTCTTCCTCATACACATCCAGTCCAACCCCTCCGAACCTGCCTTCCAACATTCCATCTATCAGGGCATCTGTATCAATCAGTCCGCCTCTTGAAGTGTTTACCAGATAAACGCCCTTCTTCATAAGGGCAATGGATTCTTTATTAATAATATGGCGTGTATCTGAGGTTAAAGGACAGTGAAGTGAAATAACATCAGAATTTTTAAACAGTTCTTCCAGTGATACATACTCAGCGTCCAGTCCTTCAATCGGAAAAGGGTCATAGCAAAGGACGTGCATCTGAAAACCGTTTAATATCCGTATCATTGACTGTCCGATTTTTCCTGTACCAATAACGCCCGCTGTTTTTTCATTCAAATCCACTCCCATTAACCCGTTTAGGCTCATATTAAAATCCCTTGTTCTATTGTAGGCCTTATGAGTCAACCTGTTTACTGTAAGCAGCATCGCCATGGAAAACTCCGCCACTGCTTCCGGTGAATAACTTGGAACGCGCAGTATAACAATTTTATCCTCCGCAGCCTTCACATCCACATTGTTAAAGCCAGCGCTGCGCAGCAAAATAGCTTTAACATTCATTTCATAAAGAATATCTATCATTTCAGCATTTACATAATCATTTACAAAAATGCAGATCGCATCATATCCTTTAGCCATAAACACCGTCTCCATGTTACAGGAGCTTTCTATAAAATGAATATCAAAACCATATTCCTTTCCCATTGGTTCAAACCATACTTTATCATATGGCTTTGTTCCGTAAAATGCAATTTTCATATAACATCCTCCATTTCTGCTTTGCCCATAAACTGAAGCTAAAGCATAAATTTGTCTGTGGAAAACTTATTTTCACAGGACATTCTCCCTTAATCTACAATTTGTGCATGTCATACTATTATTTGCAAGGACATACACATTTTATTCTTTTATCTGACCTGTTTATGAAAATAAGTTATCAAAAAAACCTTTGACAGAATTTTTTAAATTATTAAAAAAACTGCTTACCGCATTGGATGCCGCCTCTTTTACGGCTCCGGTTACCACCTCGTCTACATGTTCCACAAAGCCTGCCCCATATTGCTGGTACAGACTTTGGGTTTTGTCTATCAGATATTCTGCAGAAAATCCCATATCCTCAAGCTTTTCCATTGTCTCCACCAGTTTTTGAGCATCCGCTTTATCAATCTCCACGCCAAACTTTTCTGTTCCTTCATTAATAGCGGCAAGCAGCCCTTCTTCCGTATATAAAGTTTCCCCTTGTACCTTTTGTTTTAAAAAGGAAAAAACTTCCTCTGCCGTTTCTTTGTCCACATTTTCAAATACTGCTGCCAGCTGCTGTTTAACCTGCCCGATTATATCTGCCGCATCTTTGCTAGCGCTTTCTGTTTCTTTTGCATATCCTGCTCCTGGAAACAGCAGTATTACCGCGCAAAGCACAGACAGCCAAATTAAAATTTTTCTTTTCATCTTTATACTCCCACATATCACAAGCAGCGCTTGTGATACTGCACCTATATGCCCACACATATCATAAATCTGCCTGTGATACTGCATCTATACGCTCACATGCCAGCGGTTTCGCCTGTCATACAGGTTCCGCCATTTTTATAGCTGATATTCTTTTACCCTTTCCATAATCCATGGATAAATATCGTCATAAACCTGATATTTATTTTTTTCATTGAGAAGCTCATGTCTGCCGCCGGGATAAAGCTTTAATGTAATCCGTTCCATACCCGCACCTGCAAAATCTTCATATGCCTTTTTGACTCCTTCTCCATAATTGCCTACAGGGTCCATATCTCCCGAAATAAAATGAACAGGAAGGCCACGCGGCATCGCTCTTAGATTTTCCTTCTGGTTTAGACGGTCAATGAGAGTAAACAGCGTTAGAAATCCGTTAACAGTAAAGGTAAAGCCACACAATTCATCCTGTATATAAGCATCCACTACACTATCCTGTGTGCAAAGCCAGTCAAAAGATGTCCGGACGTTTGGTATCTTTTTATTATAAGCGCCAAACGCCATTTTATCTATCATCACCGCTCTATGCTTTTGTCCAAGAAAAATCCCCTGCACAGCCGCCACCAACCGACTTATTTTTACTAAGGCTGCCATCTGGGAACCAGTTCCGCATACAATTGCCCCCTGGATTCCCGTTCCATACCTGAACAGGTAATTCCGAAGAATAAAAGACCCCATACTGTGTCCCAATATCACATAAGGCACACCTGGATATTCCTCCTGCGTCATTTTCTTTAGACGGTGTACATCCCGGACCACCACAGTCGCCGGATCCTGCTCGCAGAAATACCCGTATGTGTCATCCTTCCCCACACTTTTTCCATGTCCCAGGTGGTCATCACCAGTCACCAGCACCCCTTTTTCTGCCATATACCGGGCCAGTGCTTCATATCGTTCAATATATTCCGCCATACCATGGATTACCTGCAAAATACAAACTACTTTTCCTTCCGGTACCCATCTGACGGCATGGATTTTTGACTTCCCATCTCTGGAATCAAACGTAAACTCTTCTTTTTTTACCATTGTAACCTCCCAATTTATCCCCGATACCTGTCATTTACCATACAGGATAAAAATTCCGGCGCAAATACTTGGCCGGTAATTTTTATTTTATGGCAGGCAAAGCAATTATCTGTTGCCTGACATAGTTATCCTGTGTGAATTTATATACTTGTTATTGCAGATATATTAGCATATTTCCGCTCCTGCCGGCATATCTTTTTCCGGCGTAAGAAGCGCTAAATTTCCTTCCGAATCTTCTGCGCACAGCAGCATTCCCTCTGAAAGCACCCCAGCTAAACGGGCCGGTTTTAAATTCACCAGCGCCATTACCTTTTTCCCTACCATCTCTTCCGGGCTGTAATACTGCTTAATTCCCGATACTATCTGCTTTATCTGGCTGCCAATCCGTACTTTAGAGCAGAGCAGTTTCTTCGACTTTGGCACTTCCTCACAGGCAATGATCTCGCCTACCTGAAACTGCATTTTATCAAACAGTTCATATGTGATTTCCGCTTTGGCTTCTATGTCAATCACATTTTCTTCCGTTTTTTCCATCCCTTCATCCGCCACTTCCTGCTCTGCTTTTCTGGCGGCAAACATGGCTTCCGCTTTTTCCACCACTTCTTTTACATCCAGACGCGCAAAAAGAATCTCCGGCTTTTCTGTCACTTTATTTCCTGAAGGATACAGCCCGAAAGCTCCCAACTGGTCAAAGCCCCTGATTTGCGTGTGAAGCTGCTCTGCAATTTTTTTTGCAGTGCCAGGCATAAAAGGCTCCAGTAAGGATGCGCCAATCAAAATTCCCTCTACCAGATTATACAGCACAGTAGAAAGACGGTCTTTTTTTGCTTCATCTTTGGCAAGTACCCATGGCTCCGTCTCATCAATATATTTATTACAGCGTTTAAACAGTACAAAAATTTCTGTAAGCGCATCCGCCACCCGGAGTTCTTCCATTTTAACCGCCACTTTACTGTAAGCTGCTGTTGCCACAGCCTTTAATTCCTCATCCACCCCTTCCAGGCAGCCTTTATCTGCCACAATGCCGCCAAAGTATTTATTGCTCATAGAAATAGTCCTGTTTACCAAATTTCCCAGTGTATTGGCAAGGTCGGAATTAATTCTCTCCACCAACAGCTCCCAGGAAATCGTTCCATCATTTTCAAAAGGCATTTCATGGAGCACAAAATAACGCACTGCATCAACTCCAAAGAAGCGCACAAGGTCATCGGCATAAATCACATTTCCCTTGGATTTACTCATCTTACCGTCACCTTGCAAAAGCCATGGATGTCCAAATATCTGCTTTGGCAGCGGCTCTCCCAGCGCCATCAGAAAGATAGGCCAGTAAATTGTGTGGAAGCGGATAATATCCTTACCTATTAGATGCAGGTCCGCCGGCCAGAGCCTGTGATACTGGCTGGCGCTTTCCCCTTCACAGTTATAGCCAATGCCTGTAATATAATTCGTCAGCGCATCCAGCCACACATAAATTACATGCTTATCATCAAAATCCACCGGAATTCCCCACTTAAAGGAAGTTCTTGAAACACACAAATCCTGCAAACCCGGCAAAAGGAAATTATTCATCATCTCATTCTTACGGGATACAGGCTGTATAAACTGCGGATGTGTGTTGATATGTTCAATCAGCCTGTTTGCATACTTGCTCATTCTGAAAAAATAAGCTTCTTCTTTGGCAGGTTTTACTTCCCTGCCACAGTCGGGACATTTGCCGTCCACAAGCTGGGATTCTGTCCAGAAAGACTCGCAAGGCGTACAGTACAAGCCTTCATATGCGCCTTTATAAATATCCCCCTGTTCATAAAGCTTCTTAAAAATTTTCTGTACCTGTTTCTCATGGTCCTTGTCGGTGGTACGGATAAAATAGTCATAGGAAGTATCCATCAGGTCCCATAAATTTTTAATTGTCCCTGCCACATTATCCACAAATTCTTTGGGTGTGATGCCAGACTCTTTTGCTTTTAATTCAATCTTCTGTCCATGTTCATCTGTTCCTGTCTGAAAATAAACATCATACCCATCTTTTCTCTTAAACCTTGCAATGCTGTCGGCCAGCACAATCTCATAACTGTTGCCGATATGGGGTTTCCCCGAAGTATAAGCAATCGCTGTTGTGATATAATATTTCCCCTTGCTCATATAATCCTCCATCTGTTGACTGAAAAGGCCACCTTCTATTTAACGACAGAAGGTGGCCTGATTGTCGTAATCTGACTTTTTCATGTTCTTGTTGATTTCTCCAGACAATAAGCCCGAAAACTCCCGCCCGCTATATCAAAATATAATGTCAGACTATCACAAACAGTTTATGTTGTCAATTACTCTTTCATCCTGATGACTGCTTTCATTTGCTGCCTGATGGAATGTTGTCTTCATTGGACTATAACGGATGCGCACCTTAATTCCCTGCCCATAATTGCCAAATCCGCTACCAAACAGCGTAAGTCCTCCCATATGAACCGCGTCCTCTCTTACCTCCAGCCGCAGACGGATTTTACTTTTATAATCAAACCGGAAATATTCAGTCGATATATCTGATATCTTTAATCCGTCTATAAAGGTTCCTTTCTGATTTATAACCAGAACCTTTAAAAGCCCATACTGGTTCCAGTTGGTAAACCACCAGTCCGGTGTAAAAATTCCCCTCACATCTCCATAATCTCCAGGAGATGTCCACCCCCCAACCAGAATATCATTTATCATAAAAGTAATGTCCGAAGGCCAGTCATTGTTAACTCCCGGCGCTTCACTGGAAAGCTCCATAGAAAAAATTATCTCATCAATTTTCTGCGC
>CAMUHA010000147.1 GCA_947088515.1 uncultured bacterium | reverse complement strand
ACATAATAGAAAAAATTGATATTACCTCAACACCAACAGAAGGGAATGAGATAATAGATGAAATTGTGGAACTTGGTGACTTTTATAATGTATTTAAAAAACTGAAATATAATGAAATGATACCAGAAAATACATGGATAGATATTGTTGACTATAATCAGTTTTTAATAGCAAACAGGATAGAAAGAATTAACCAGGATATTTTACAGGAAATATTGGAAAAAACAGTTAATACAGCAAAGAGAGAAATAAGAGGACAGTATGCTACGCCATATTGTCTTGCAGACCTGCTTTGTCAGATGACGGTTAGTGACTGGAACGCTGAGTGTGCGGATTTATGTGCAGGAACGGGAACAATTGCCAGAGCAATAATTAAAAATAAGGCAGAAAGACTAAATAATCCGGAGGCAGCATTTAGAACCACATGGATTGCAGATAAATATGCGTATCCTTTACAGATTGCCAATATTGCAGTGACAAATATAGAGGCGCTGAATATCCCGCTAAATATGTTTCAGGCAGATGTATTTACAATAAATGAAGGAGACAGGATTGAAATCAAAAGTCCGGTTGATGGCAGCAAAATGGAGAAGACGATACCAGCTTTTGAAGCTATTGTTTCCAATTTACCTTTTGTTGCATATAATAAAATAGCCGAAGATGAAACAGCATATCTTAGAAAATATGGACAGCGAATAAAAGAAAATACAGGTATTAAATTTACTTTGGGAAAAACAGACCTATATAATTATTTACCTTTTAAGTTGTATGAATTACTAGCGGAGAATGGAAAATTAGGCATTATTCTTTCAAATTCATGGCTTGGAACAGATATTGGAAGAAAGTTTTTTAAGGCATTACAATTTTACTATGAAATATGTGCAGTGGCGCTTAGTAACTGCAGGCGTTGGTTTCAGAATGCAGATGTTGTGGCGGTTATTCTTATACTAAAAAAGAAAAAAGTGGCGCCGCCAAATGTAAATGAGAAAATAGGATTCTGGCTTATTAATAAAGATATCCACCAACTGGATGCAAGTGAAAGAGATACAATTATTCACAGTGTTGTACTGGGAGAAGAAATTGATAACGCAGTTGCAACGGTGAAAAAGTATTCACTTCAAATGATTGAAAGGATTTTGGACAATGGAATCACGCTGAATGCGCTTTTTCATGACATATCATGGATAGATAAGTTAGCCTGTTGCATGATACCAATTGAAAAGATGCTAATTGTTAAAAGAGGTGAAAGAAGAGGGTGGAATGAGCTATTTTACCCGTCTGCAGAGAATTGTATTGAAAATGAATATATAAAGCCAGTGCTTAAAAATCCTGCGATGCTGAAGTCATTTACAGCACAGACGGATAAAGCAGCATTTTGTTGTCATAAATCGAAGGATGAATTAAGACGGCTGAAACATATGGGCGCATTAAGCTGGATAGAAAAATTTGAAAACATAAAAAACGGGGCAGGAAGGTTATTGCCCGAAGCTTTAAAAAGAGCAGGAAGCTTTTGGTATGAAATGGATGATGGGGCAAAAGCTGATTTTGTAACTGCACTTAATCCAGATAAACGATTATTTGTAGCTAAATTTAATGAGAGTACATTTGTGGACCAAAGATTTACAAGAATGTTGATTAAAAATACAGAAATATCTGCAGAGCTATTGCATGCGTTATTAAATTCTTTACTTGGTATGTTTGCAATTGAGGCGATTGGTTTTGGACGGGGGCTGGGGGTTTTAGATGCAAGCAGTACAAAACTTAAAAATATGTATATGATAAATCCCTTGGCTATATCGGACGCAGATGCAGAAGAAATTGTGGAACTGTTTGGCAGAATAAAGAAGCGGGATGTAATGGATACAATAAACGAACTGGAAGACGCTGACCGGGAAAAATTTGACCGTAGGGTATTGCGGGCAATAGGGCATGAAGATTTATATGAGAAAATTAAAAATTCTTTGTTGTCCATGCAACATACCCGTCATACTGTACGATAAAAGGACTCAGTGGGGAATTATAATAATTAGATTCATACAATATATTTTGTACATATTGCATAAAAATTAAAGAGCATTAATAGGAATAAGTACAAATTGACAAACAATTTTGATGGTGGTATTATAAGTTTAACACGTGTAAACTTATAACGCCACCATTATATTTCACAAAAATGCAAGTGCAAAGCAGTCAGGTTTTTGCTTTGTCGGTTGGTTTATGATTCATGCAGGAGTGGAGGATTTCTATGGAAAGGATTACACGGATGACGCTGGAAGATATTGCGGCAGAAATAGGCATTTCCAGGACTACAATTTATAAAGTACTCAAAGAAAAAGGAAATGTCAGTGAAAAAACCCGCAATGTGGTAATGGAAGCGCTGCAGAAGTATAATTATGTACAGAATAAAAACGCACGGAATCTTGCACTTAACAGACAGTATAGGATTGGGTATTCAGGTTTTAGGTCAAAGAGCGCCGGTTATTTTTCACCTAAGGTCAGGGAGGGAATTAATCGGGCGGTACGGGAATTTGGAGATGACGGCCTTGAGATTCTGGTTTCAGAATTTGAGGTGGAGAATCCGTGGCAGCAAAAGACAGAAGTTTTCCGCATGCTTGAGCAGGGAATTGACAGTTTTGTGCTTGCCTTTTCCAATACGCAGGTGATTGAAGAAATTCTGACGGAGCTTAAAGCAAGAAAATGCCGTGTGGCGCTGCTTAGCCGGGATTATCTGAAGGAAGACCAAACTTATTATGTGGGAGTGGACTATTACCGAAGCGGACGTCTGGCGGCGGAGCTTTTAGGAAAAATGCTTCCTCCCAGGGGCAGGATTTTTATTCCGGTGACGCCAGAGTATCATGACAATCAGGATATCCAGGACAGGCTAAAGGGTTTTTTGAAAAAGATGGAAGAGTATTCGGACTGTGAAATACTTCCCATTGCCCATGACCTGATGGAAGGGGATAGGGTATATCAGGAGGTGATTGCCTGTATAAAGCGGGAACCGGAGCTTGCCGGGATTTTTGATTTGACTTACCGTCTTGATATGACGGCAAAGGCTCTTAGAGACAGTGGCCGGGAGAATATTAAGCTGGTTGGTTTTGATTTGTTCTGGGAGATAGAAAAGTACATTGAAGAATCAGTGATTGATGCTGTGGTATATCAGGATTTAAGTAAACAGGCTTACATGGGAATAAAGATTTTATTTGAAGAGATGTGTTATGGAATTTCTTATGAAAAAAAGAAGTTTTATTCCAAGCTGGAAGTAATTACCAGCGAAAATCTCTGCTACTTTAAAGATGAATAAAACAGGAGGATTGGGATGTTATATATTGGTATTGACTTAGGGACCAGTGCGGTGAAGCTTCTGATGATGGATGGGGAAGGGAAAATCCGGAAGATTGTATCCAGGGAGTATCCTATTTATTTTCCAAATCCGGGCTGGTCAGAGCAGAAACCGGAAGATTGGTTTACCCAGACTATAGAAGGAATAAAAGAGCTTATCTGTGAAGTTGACAAAAGTCAGATTGCGGGAATCAGCTTTGGCGGGCAGATGCACGGTCTTGTTATTTTGGATAAGGATGACAATGTAATCCGTCCTGCCCTGCTTTGGAATGATGGCAGAACCTATGAGGAATGTGATTACTTAAATAATGAAATTGGAAAAGAAAAGCTTTCAAAGTACACGGCCAATATATCCTTTACGGGATTTACGGCACCTAAGATTTTATGGATTAAAAATAAAGAGCCGGAAAACTTTGCAAGGATTGCAAAGATTATGCTGCCTAAAGACTATATTGCATACAGGCTGACAGGCGTACATTGCACCGATGTATCTGATGCCTCAGGAATGCTCCTTTTAGATGTAAAAAACCGTAAATGGTCAAAGGAGATGTGTGATATCTGTGGTATCCGGGAAGAAATGCTGCCCGGACTTTTTGAAAGTTATGAATGTGTGGGGACTGTAAAAGAAGATATTGCAGCCCGGCTTGGGATTCCATGTTCTGTAAAAGTGGCAGCAGGAGCAGGAGACAATGCGGCGGCGGCAGTGGGCACAGGCACTGTAGGGGAAGGAATGTGCAATATTTCCCTAGGCACCAGTGGAACTATATTTATTTCTTCCCAAAAGTTTGGGGTGGATAAATTTAATGCGCTTCATGCCTTTGCCCATGCAGACGGAAACTATCATTTGATGGGGTGTATGTTAAGCGCAGCTTCCTGTAATAAGTGGTGGATGGAAGATATAATCGGAACCGGCGATTATGCAAAAGAGCAGGAACAGATAACAAAGCTTGGCGAGAACCATGTATATTTTCTCCCTTATCTGATGGGAGAGCGTTCCCCTCACAACAACCCAAATGCAAGGGGAACCTTTATAGGGATGACTATGGATACTTCCAGGGCGGACATGACCCAGGCAGTGCTTGAGGGGGTTGGATTTGCCCTGCGGGATTCGCTGGAAGTTGCTAAGTCCCTTGGCATTAAGCTGGAGAGAACCAAAATCTGTGGCGGCGGGGCTAAAAGCCCATTGTGGAAAAAAATAATAGCCAATATACTTAATCTAAAGGTGGATGTAATTGAGAGTGAGGAAGGGCCTGCGTTGGGCGGAGCCATGTTGGCGGCGGTTGCCTGTGGAGAATTTGAAAACGTGGAAGCGGCGGCTGCCAAAATTGTGAGAATTATCGACACTGTGGAGCCGGAGTCGGCGCTTGTTGCAAAGTACGAAGAAAGGTATCGGCAGTTTAAAGAAATTTATCCGGCCTGCAAATCCTTATTTGACAAAATAAAATAAGGAAAGGGCAGTTGGAGGAAACTGGAATAGGAGACTTTAGGGATGAAAATTTATAATGTGAGAGATGAGCGTTTTAAAAAGTATGGAAAAGTAGTGGAAGGAATTGATTTTTCTAAGTTAATTCAGGTATTGGAGGAGGACACCCCTTTGCCAGAGGATGTTGTATATGTTCCGGGGCTGGATGCGTTAGAGTCTCTTCCAGTGTACCAGGAGCTTACCAGAAAGACCTACGGAGAGCTGCCCATTCAGATTGGCTACTGCAATGGCCACAATTCCATGTTGAATGCACTTGAATATCACAGAAGCTCTGAAATCAATGTGGCTGCAACAGATGCGATTCTGATGCTGGGATGCCAGCAGGATATTACTGAAGATTTTACTTATGACACGTCTCTTGTGGAAGCCTTTCTGGCGCCAAAGGGAACAGCGGTTGAGATATATGCAACCACACTGCATTATGCGCCCTGTGGAGTAGACGGCGCCGGATTTAAGGTAGCGATTGTATTGCCCAAAGGAACCAATCTGGACCTGGAAAAGGACCACAAAGACGGGGAAGACGGGCATCTGACGGCAAAGAACAAATGGCTTTTGGGACACCCAAAGGCAGGGCTGCCGGAGGGAAGCCCTATGGGACTTATAGGGAAGAACCTGTGTGTTAATGAATAGGGTTATATAAATGCTGAAAATTTTGTCATTATATATAAAAACAAAAACAGGAGGATTGAAAAATGAACAATTTACCTAAGGTAAAAATTGGAATTGTTGCGGTAAGCCGTGACTGTTTCCCGGAGTCTCTGTCCGTTAACAGAAGAAAAGCGCTGGTGGAAGCTTACAAGGCAAAGTATGATGCGGCTGATATTTATGAATGCCCTATCTGTATTGTGGAAAGTGAAATCCACATGGTTCAGGCGTTGGAAGATATTAAAAAAGAAGGATGTAACGCATTGTGCGTATATCTTGGAAACTTTGGGCCTGAGATTTCCGAAACACTGCTTGCAAAGCATTTTGACGGACCGGCGATGTTTGTTGCAGCATCTGAGGAATCCCAGAATGACCTGGTTGGCGGGCGTGGGGATGCCTACTGTGGTATGCTTAATGCAAGCTATAATTTAAAGCTCCGCAATATCAAAGCCTATATCCCGGAATATCCGGTAGGCACAGCTATGGAATGTGCGGATATGATTAATGAATTTGTTCCAATTGCAAGGGCGATTGTAGGTTTAAAAAGTCTTAAAATTATCAGCTTTGGGCCAAGACCCTTAAATTTCCTTGCCTGCAACGCCCCAATCAAACAGCTTTATAATCTGGGAGTGGAAATTGAAGAAAATTCCGAGCTGGATTTGTTTGAAGCATTCAATAAACATGAAGGGGATGAAAGAATTCCGGCCAAAGTAAAGGAAATGGAAGAGGAACTTGGAGAAGGAAACCAAAAGCCGGAAATTCTGTCAAAACTGGCACAGTACGAATTGACGCTGCTTGACTGGATTGAAGCGCATAAAGGATACCGTGAATATGTTGCTATTGCAGGCAAATGCTGGCCTGCATTCCAGACACAGTTTGGATTTGTTCCCTGCTATGTGAACAGCCGTCTGACAGGAATGGGGATTCCTGTTTCTTGTGAAGTGGATATTTATGGGTGCTTAAGTGAGTTTATCGGCGCAGCAATCAGCAATGATGTGGTAACGCTCCTTGACATTAACAATACAGTGCCTGCTGATATGTACGAAGAATCCATCAAAGACAAATTTGACTATACACATAAAGATACCTTTATGGGCTTCCACTGTGGAAACACCTGTTCTAAAAAGCTGGCGTTTTGCAGCATGAAAAATCAGATGATTATGGCAAGGTCCCTTCCGGTGGAGGTTACAAACGGAACTCTGGAAGGAGACATCGTACCAGGGGATATTACCTTTTATCGTTTACAGTCCACAGCTGACTGCAAACTGCGCGGATATATTGCCCATGGCGAAGTGCTTCCTGTGGCAACCAAATCTTTTGGAGGTATTGGAGTTTTTGCAATTCCTGAAATGGGAAGGTTTTACCGTCATGTGCTGATTGAGGGCAACTACCCTCATCATGGTGCGGTGGCATTTGGACATTATGGAAAGGCTTTGTTTGAAGTATTTAAATATATCGGTGTGGAGCTGGATGAGATTGGCTTTAACCAGCCAAAGGGAATGCTTTACAAGTCGGAAAATCCATTTGCTTAACGGAAAAGAAAGCAAGGAAATAAGCTTTAAAAATATCCTTGTGAAATAAGCAAAAAAGGGGAACAGAAATTCCTCTTTTTTGGACAAAATGATACTAGCAATTTAAAGCCTGTGTGAGTATACTACTTAATTGTGGTTATTCACATGGGCTTTTATTGTAAAAGAGCATCTGTCTGGAAGAAGTACGGAGCATATATGCTCATTCCGGTAACTGGCAGCGGCTTTGCCAACTGGTTTCGGATGAATGGATGCGGGAATGATAATTATGAGGATTAGAAGATGGCAAAAGACACAACAAGGGATATGACAACGGGTTCACCCATGAAATTAATTTTGGGATTTTCCATTCCGCTTCTGTTTGGATTTTTGTTCCAGCAGTTTTACAGCGTGGTGGACACAATTATTGTGGGGCGGTTTCTGGGAGTAAATGCACTGGCTGGAGTGGGAGCTACTGGCTCCATAAATTTTATGATTGTAGGTTTTTGCATGGGGGTATGCAGTGGGTTTGCCATACCTGTAGCGCATAAGTTTGGCGCAAAGGATTATTCAGGAATGCGGCAGTTTGTGGCTAATTGTGGGTGGCTGTCATTATTTTTTTCAGCGGTAATGACTGTGACTGTGGTGTTTTTGTGCAGGAATATCCTTACATGGATGAAAACGCCGGAAGATATTTTTGACTATGCTTATTCCTACATTGTGATTATTTTTATGGGGATACCGGCAACTTATCTGTATAATATTTTGTCCGGGATTATCCGTTCCATGGGGGACAGCCGGACTCCGTTATATTTTTTGACATTGTCCGCACTGCTTAATATTGGGCTGGACCTTTTGTGCATTTTAGTGTTTCGGATGGGAGTTGCGGGAGCAGCGGTGGCAACGGTGGTATCCCAGTTGATTTCCGGGGTGGCATGTCTTTTTTATATGATAAAAAAATATGAAACGCTTCATATTACAAAAGAAGAGTGGAAGATGAATGTCTCTCATATGAAGACGCTTTGCGGCATGGGGATACCTATGGGGCTGCAGTACTCTATTACCGCCATTGGGTCCGTTATATTGCAGACTTCTGTAAACACCTTAGGCTCTCTTGCGGTAGCTTCCATTACGGCAGGCAGTAAAGTGGGAATGTTTTTTTGCTGTCCTTTTGAAGCTATGGGGTCAGCCATGGCGACTTATGGGGGACAGAATGTGGGCGCAAAAAAGCTGGAGCGTCTGGGAGAAGGACTTAAGAGCTGTATACAGCTTGGTGTTGTATATTCAGTGTTAGCTTTTGTGGTGTTGTACTTTTTCGGCTCCCATCTGGCGGCTTTGTTTGTGGATGATGCAGGGGAAGAGATGCTGGCCAATGCCGGTAAGTTCCTGATGATATGCAGCACTTTTTATATTCCGCTGGCGCTGGTAAATATTATCCGCTTTATGATACAGGGGATGGGATTTAGTACTTTTGCCATACTGGCGGGCGTGTTTGAGATGGTGGCAAGAACGCTGGCAGGTCTGGTGTTGGTGCCTGCTTTTGGCTTTACCGGAGCCTGCTTTGCCAGCCCTCTTGCCTGGGTATTTGCAGATGTGTTTTTGATTCCTGCTTATATTCATGTAAGACGCAGACTTCAGATGCGTCTTAATTAGCAGATATGGAAGATATCTTTGGTTTGCAGTTTAATCAGAATCGAAAAATTTAAGACCAACGGCGGGCCAGTTTATTTACCTTCCGGTCATAGGTAAGCAGGCCGTTAACCTCTTCTTCCACATCAGAGAGCTGTG
>CAMUHA010000146.1 GCA_947088515.1 uncultured bacterium | reverse complement strand
TCATATGAATCACACCTGCCCCTGTGTAGAGCTATCTATTTCCCGATAGCCCCTTCTTTCCTTATTTTATGCAGTGTATATCTATAAAACATACTATTGAAATCTATCCACGTGTAGCATGACTTGTTTATTGTTCTAATTGGCGTATCCTTCCATAGCAGAAAATATCTTTCCTTCTACCTCTGTTATCTCTTCAATCGGTATTTTGGTTCCGTCCTCCATATATACAATTCTTTCACACACATCCACCTTTTCCACGCAGCCTGTAGAAGTGACATACACGCCTCCTTCCTTTCTGATATCTGGCTGAAAATAAGTGATTTTTACCTTTGGATATTGTTCTGCCTGGTTGTGTAACATTCTTAATTTTTGATTAAGCAGTTCCTTTAAATCTTCTCCCAGTTCAATTTTTGTATCAGTAAGCCTGGCTGTTTCCTTAACAGCATCGTTATAGCCATTTAACGGCATAAAAGGCGAAAACTGTGATGCCCTCTGCTTCATTGTCATATGCGGATGTATCTTTGAGACATAATGTGGACATTTAATAATATCATCATAATTATCCTCTTCCTGACCTGCCATTTTCCCTCCTGCACATTTATACATGTAATATATCCTGAAATGGCCTGTTATATGCGTCTTCTATAATTCTGCTTTAGCAAACATAAATCAGTGGTCTTTTCTTTTAGAGCATTTTTTTAATGTCCACACAAAAAAGCAGCAAATCTTTGTTGACTTGCTGCTTTTTGTGCCTGCTGCCATAATGAGACGGCTGTTATTTCGTTTTTACTGTATGCCAAACTTATATAATTAAACCTGTTACAGATTAGGTTCACCACTGTTTTTTAATTAAAGTGAAAAAATCTTCGACAAATCTTATAGCCTTCCACGGAAACCCATCTGCCAACTCTGCCATGCAGATTCATACAGTTTCCAAGAAGCCCATACCGTAGTTTTCTGTACAGCATCCAGTCTTTTTTCTTTAAATAGCTCCACAGTTCTTTTTTCTTTGTAAGATTTTCTTCCGTTCCGGAGCATATCAACAAAACAGAGGAAACAGTAGTAACAATATCCAGATAGCTAGTCATATATTGATACATTTTTTTAACTAATGTGATACGGTTTTTATTTTCTGTCATATAATCAATCATAAGCTTGTTGACCTTAATCTGCTGGTCTATTCTGCCGATCATAACTTCTTCATTTACAGACTGGTCCGCTCTGCCAATATAATAACGATAAAAATTAACATCCAGATAGTACATATTTCTCACATAAGGCAAAGGCTCAAATACATAAAGGTTGTCCACATAAAAAGTATGTTCTGGCAGCTTTAACCCGCATTCTCTAAGAAGCTTGGTCCTAAATATCACAGAGTGCATTAAAATATACTGTCCTTTGTGAAAATGCTTCACATCTTCCCATGTGAACATTTTATCAATTGGCAGTGCATGTTTATAGCGCATAACTTTGTGTCGGTTCTCACCAGTCTTTTCATAAACAAAATTGCTGACCAGCATATCAAGAACTGTTTCTGTGCCAGTTAAATTTTTTAGTGTGTCCAGTATCTGCTTATAAGCTTCTTCCTTCACCCAGTCATCACTGTCCACCACTTTAAAGTAAAGGCCCTCTGCATTTTCAATTCCTATATTTACAGCAGAGCCATGTCCCCCATTTTCTTTGTGTATTACCTTAATCACTGATGGATAGTCCAAGGCATATTTATCAGCAATTGCAGCCGTCTCATCCACAGAGCCATCATCTACTATAATAATCTCCACATCTTCCCCGCCCTTTAAAAGCGAATCTACACATTTCTCCATATATGCCGCTGAATTATAGCAGGGCACTGCAAATGATAAAAGCTTCATCTCTTTCACTACTCCTATATCACATATTTTCTTAAGCTGCATTCTTTAAGATTACTTCCTTTTATCATACCCATTTTATCATAAATAATCAACTTAAGAAATTCTGAAGATATACCGCGTAAGCAGATGGAATTGGATATTTGTCTCTTGCCTCCTCTTGTTCCACAAATATATATCCATTTTTATTTTTCTTTTCAGCCAGCTCGTCCACACGCACATCATATCCTTTCATATGCCATTCCTTGTGGGTAAATATGTGTCTGCTCTCGCAGAGAGGTTCTATCTTAAGTACGGATAGTCCCTCTTCTTTCAGGCAGGCAATCACTTCCTCTGTTGTAAGTTGTCCTTCCAGAGTTGGAAACTCATACATTCCTGCAAGAAGTCCCTTGTTTGGTCTTTTTTTAAGCGCCGCTTTGGCAGCATCACGAAGGATAAGCACTGTTTTTTCTTCTATCACTCTTGGTTTCTTTGGAGATTTATACGGAAATTCCATTTCTTTCCCCTGCTTATGGGCAGTACAAACCTGTTCCCATGGACATGTCTCACACCGGGGCTGTCCTGCAGGAATACATACAGTTGCCCCCAGTTCCATAAGCGCCTGATTAAAATCTCCCGGTCTTTCCTTAGGCATTTGAAAAGATAATTCTTCTCTCATCCTGCTGCGCACTGATTGTATGGAAATATCACCGCCATCTCCCCACAGCCTTGCCAGTACACGCAGCACATTTCCATCCACTGCCGGAACCCTTTGTCCATATGCAATGGAACTTATCGCCCCTGCCGTATAATCCCCAATTCCTGGAAGACTTATCAACTCTTTGTACTGACTGGGCATAATGCCACCATATACATCCATAATAATCTGAGCAGCTTTCTTCATATTTCTGACACGGCTGTAATATCCAAGGCCTTCCCATAGTTTTAAAAGCGTCTCTTCCTCTGCCTCCGCTAAATACCGGATATCCGGCAGGACTTTAATAAACCTGTCATAATAAGTCTTTACAGCCTCCACTCTAGTCTGCTGAAGCATAATCTCCGATACCCACACATGATATGGCGTGGCATCCTCCCGCCAGGGAAGGATTCTTTTTGCATGGTCATACCACTTAAGTAAATCATCTGCGCCAATCTCTAATTGGGAAATACGCACAGGTACAGACTTGTGGAGCGCCATAGAATCCGGACTGACTCTGCATTCACAGGCTAATACCCTTACACCCGCCTGCCTTGCCCCAAGCAGAGCTCTTCCAAACTCTGGCTGCGTAACATTATTGGGAGTAAAATATTTAACATTTTCCATCTGGATTACAAGGATAATGTACGCTTTATATCCTTCCTGTACTGCCTCTGCCAGTTCATTAATATGTTTAATGGCACGCTCTGAAGGCGCGTCTGGAAATAACACCACATCATCCTGTTCTAAGGTAACGCCTTTTACCTCAATAAAAACTTTATCCTTTGGTGTTTCCACATAAAAATCAAACCGGGAACTTTTATATTTCGTCTCAGGCCTAATAAGAGATATCTCCGGGAACAACCCTCCCTGACGGAGCCATTCATCTACAGCTTTATTTGGAGCCTGGGAGTCCATATTGATTATACGTTTTCCCTTTCTGACTGCCACAAGGTCATATGCCGTACTCCTTTTTGGATTATCACTTTTATTTAAGTATACTGACGCTTCCTTTATTAATAACTCCTGACACCGTCCAGTATTTTTCACATGAACTTTCTCACTTCTGCCATCAATATTAACATAAGCAATAAATCTGTTCGGACGACTCTCAAACTGTGCTTCTTTAATACAATCGTATCTCATTTTTCCCCCTGCCCACAAATTTAACCATATTACTTTCTATGTTCCTGCAGGCAATAAACCTGAAAACATACCTATGTATTTTAAGTTGCAGTCATATCAACTTATGGGTCGCGTTTATGTTCTGACCCATCACACTGTTTATATGGAACCCTGGCCGCTAGAACCACTTCCGACGCAGGTGTTGTGTGTACTGCCTGGTCATCAAAAAATATATGTGCACCAAACGCTTTTAACACATCACGTTTTGTAATTCCTCCCAGAAAAAATGCTTCGTCAATCCGTACATGCCATGCCCGCAAAGTCCTTATCACACGCTCATGGGCAGGGGCGCTCCGGGCAGTAACAAGCGCCGTCCGTATAGGCGCCTGCTCTGGCGGAAATTCGCTTTGTATATCGGAAATTGTCTTTAAAAATTTGGCAAAAGGTCCCTGCTGCAATGGATTTTCCGCCTGTATCCTTTCATTTTCCTCAAATGCTTCCAAACCTTTTTCCCTGAAAATTCTCTCAGATTCATCTGAAAACAGCACAGCGTCCCCATCAAAAGCAATCCTGATTTGCGAGATTTCCTTCTGCCCTTTATATGCTTTGATTTCATCGCAGCAGATAATTCCGGCTGCAATTCCACAGTCAATCGCAGACTGTACATCTGTCTCATCCGCCGACAAATATAAATCTGTATGGAAGGCTTCCAGATAAGGCGTAAGCGATGCACCGCTTGCCAACACAGCTCTCGAAATATCAAGTCCATAATGAGCAATGGAATAAAACACTCTAAGAGAAGTGTCCGGACTGTTATGTGACATAATAATCACCTCTACCCGCCCTTCCTGCCCTGGAATTTTATTAATATCCAGCAAAGCCTCAATCAGCCGGAAACCATTCCCTGGAGCTAAAAGCTCTTTCTCATGCTCCACCTGATACTTACAATATGCTTCCACACCTTGGGAACAAAATATTTCGTTTTCAACAGTCAAGTCAAACAGCGCCCTAGAAGAAACTCCAATAACCAATCTGTTTTCCAAATTATATGCCATAATAAAATCCTCCATGCTTTCCAAGCGAAGACTCAAGCAGGTCTTTATTATTCACACTGGCATCATTCTGGAAAGCGCCTGTCTATCTTAAACGGCTGCTCTCATATCTTTCAAACGTTTTAAGACAGGTACGCAGTTGGGCAAACCGCTCTTCTGTGTCCCCCTCATCAATTTCCACCCCAGCCGCAATCGCCATAATATTAATCATGTCGTCAGTAATGCGGTGATGGAGCGCTGAAAGTATATTCAGACGTTCCTCATAAGTTTTTGCATCCAGAAAGTCTAATACCAATGGGTCTATATTTAATTCTTCTTCCCCAGTCTCCGTCTCTTTTCCAGAACCATCCTTTTCTGCATGTTTTTCTTCTTCCGAAGATAAGTTTTCTGCTGCCTGTTCTTTTTTGTCAATTTCAGATGACTTGGCTGCTTTGTCATCTGAAACTGTTTTTTTCACAGCTTTATCCTTTGCGGGTACGCCTGTTGGTGTGGCAGTAATCAGTTCATTTTGAAGTTCAAAATAAAACTCTGAAGCGCTTTGGGGATATTTTTTCTTATCAAGCTTTTCCAAGAATAAGAAAAGAGGCTTTGCAAAAATTTTATAGTCTCCGAAAAGCGCTTGATAAACCACCAGACTCTCTTCTGTCTCACTGTGCTGCGCAAGGGCTATCACCCTGTATAAATCTCCTGTAAAATGCCTGTATATTTGTCCAGGCGATGGGATATCTGACATAATTACCTCCAGTCCGCCGTAAAAATACGAATGATATTATTATATCAATTATAATCCCTATCTCTCACATTGTCATTCTTCTTTTGCCTTCCAATTTAAAAATTGGAATAAAAAACACAGACCTTCGCAGAAAATTCTAATTTCCGGTATTATTCATAACTGATAAGTTTCTTGTTTTCTATACAAATAATTATAAAGGATAATATGTACAATAAAAAGGACTCTGACTTCCATTCTAAATCAAAGATCTTTTCTGCAAAACGCCAGGGTCTTTGACCCTGGCTGCCGCCACCAAATGTATGCAGACAGCCATGGCTGGCTGCAGATATAAAAAACCAGCGGTTTGCTTTTTTTGCAAATCCACTGGCACGCTCCATGTAATCTGTTTTATGGATAAACCTCGCATATATGCCCGATACGCTGACAGCCCTCTGGAAGTTTCTCTGCCTCTTTCCCTGACTGTGCTGTGTAAATATACATACTTTTTATTCCATACCCATCTGCCCCATAAATATCTGCCTGATATTCATTTCCAATCATTACTGACTCTTCTTTTTCCAGCCCATATCGTTTAAACAAGGCATCATAAAAATAAAAAGAAGGCTTTTTAACTCCCTGGTCAGAAGAATAAATAATCCCATCAAAACATTCATAAATACCAAGCATTTTCATCTCACACTCTGTAAACATGCGCTGTGCATTGGATAAGAGATAAATCTTTTTCCCGTTTTCCCTAAGACGTTCAAGCAGCGCCCGCACACCATCAAAAAGGCGGATATGGGAAGTGGACAGGCTGCGGAACACAATGCCCATCTGACTTATCTGCCTCTTATCTGCCTGTATGCCTTTTTTCAGAAAAAGCTGTGCAAATACATTTTCCAACAATACTTCCGCTTCCTGAGGACAAATATTTTCATCTCCAAAAGCCTTTTTTGCCCGTAAAATACTTTCACTCTCTTCCTTCTTTACCAACCTAAGATATACTTCTTCCAGCTCTTTCCTTTCGTAAACCGCACCCATCATGGAAAAAATCCGGGCCATATTTTCCCACAAAAAATCTTTTCTCTCATCTGTGCGGATATCCACCAGAGTGCCATATAAATCAAAAATATAATTTTTATAATCTCCCCGTCCGCCACTTCTTTTCTCAAGATACACATTCATAACACTGCGTATCTGTTTAAACTGTTCTTCTGTTTTGGGGTTATCTGATTTAAAATCCATCAGCTGCTTTAAATATCCCTGCTCTTTTACAATAGAAATGCTTTTTGCATAAACCAGCTCGTACACAAGTGAAATATGGCCTGTTACATAATCTGCAGGCGTCTTTTTCAGATTACGCAAAACTGCATGTGCCTCACAAAATGCCTGCATCACCTCGCTGCTGACCACACTGGTTAGAAGTTCATTTGTGGTTACATTGTAAATCTCTTCCAAAGGGTAATCCACATTCACTTTCAAAATATCTATCTTATCACTGTCCCGCAAAATCTGACAAAACATTTTGGTTCTTTCATCCAAATCTTCAGGCAGCCGATAAGCGCTGTGGAACTTTATTGCAGTTTCAATCAGTATATCCTCATCCTTATCCTCAATATAATCCCTGATTTTTTCCTGTTTAAAAAGAATTTCCGCCCCATATGCAGCATGGTCAATTGACTGGGCATCAATAAAAGTCCCATAATTTTTCAGCTGTTCAAACCGTCCCACATCATGCAGCATGCCAAGAAGCCACGATAAAGAAACATCTTCCTTGGAAAGATACAAGGATTTTGCAATTTCCCTGCACAAGCTGCTGACTCTGTAGGTGTGCTCAATTTTCAGCCGTACCTTTTCATCACTGCTATCATATTTATCCACATATTCTCTAAAAACCCGTATAACCCTTTCTCTGTCTATATTCATCCGTCCGCTCCATATTCTGTATATTTATTCTATTTAATGTTAAAAAATTATGATTATTATAACACCAATATCCAGACCTTTCCACCACTTTTCCCGCGTAAAAATGAACAGGAAGAAAGGCCCTTTTAAAATGCGCTCCTGCCAAATTCAGTTTTCTTGTTTGCGGCGCTTGAATTTAATATTAAATTTCTTTCAAAAAATTCAGTTTAATGATAAAATAAAAATATTTGCAGCAGTAATTAAAAATAGAACTAAAATCCCATTTCTGCCCCGCAAATTTTCATTATAGACATCATAAACACTTCCCTTATGATATTTACTATAAATTGTAAGAAAGGCGCTTAAATGATTCAGACACTATACCATGTAAAAGAATATAAAGAAGAATTGATATACCCAGCCATCTGCAAAGCCATGGATGCGCTTGGCATTGCAGATGATATGCATCCTGATTTAAAAGTAGTGATTAAACCCAATCTGATTATGGCTAAAAGCCCCGATTTTCCCGTCACCACTCATCCGCTTGTGATAAAGGCAGTCGTACGCTGGCTGAAAACACAGGGAGTTAAAAATATTGTACTTGCGGAAAGCTCTGGCGGCCTATATAACGGCGAACACATGAAAAATGTATACCAGGCATGCGGCATGAGGCAGTTAGAGCCGGATGTCACCCTTAATATGGACTTTTCCGCCCAGACTGTAAACTGTAAAAATGGATTTGCTAATCATTCCTTTCATATTATTACACCCATTCTGGAAGCAGATTATATTATCAATATCTGTAAACTAAAAACCCATGCCATGACCGGATATTCTGGCGGAATTAAAAATCTGTTTGGCGTCATTCCCGGACTGGAAAAGCCCCAGCTGCATTATCGCTGGCCAGATATCTGTGACTTTTCCCAAATGCTTCTTGAGCTTGCACAGACAGTCAGTCCCCAGCTTACCATTATTGATGCGGTAAATGCCATGGAGGGCAATGGGCCTACTGGCGGTACTTCCTATCCCCTTCACCTGATTCTTGCCGCCAGGGATTTGTATACCCAGGATTATTTTGCCGCAAAGCTTATGGGTCTTAATCCCATGACTGTGGAAATGATACGTCTTGCCATTGAAGGCGGTCTTGCCCATCCTGACCAAATTGAATTAAAGGGGGACTCCCTGCCCGATAATCTCCCCCCTTTTCAAACACCTGATACCATCAAACTGGACTTTTCCAGCTCCCTTCCCGGTTTTCTGCAAAAACCTTTTGCCCTGATTGCCGGCCGGCTTTTTAAGTCCTATCCCCAGCTGGAAAAAGATAAGTGTATTGGATGTGGTAAATGTGCGGAAAGCTGCCCCTCTCATATTATTAAAATTGAAAATGGGAAGGCAAAATTTAAAAAGAAACAATGTATTTCCTGTTTCTGCTGTCAGGAAATGTGCCCCATGAAAGCAATTTCCGTAAAAAAAGCTCTTTAAGTGTCAGATAACAGTAAAAGGGGCTATCGGGAAATAGATAGCTCTACACAGGGGCAGGTGTGATTCAT
>CAMUHA010000145.1 GCA_947088515.1 uncultured bacterium | reverse complement strand
GATTTTGATATTGTCATCTTCGGCGGCCGGATGCACGCCGGGACTGTTGACGGGCTGAAACAGGCCAAAGAATTTTTCAGCCAAAGCAATGCTTCCCATTTCATTGTTTTTGCAACCGGAGCCAGCCCCAATCAGGGAACAGAACTCATAGAGGAAATGTGGCGCCGAAATCTTTCAGATGCTGAACAGAAGAAGATTCCCCATTTTTATATGCCAAGCGGGCTTCGTTATGAAAAAATGCCCTTTTCTGATAAAATGATGATGAAAATATTCCGTTTTATGTTAAAAAGAAAAAAGACAAAAGACTCTGCAGACGCACAAATGCTGCAGGCTATTTCCGGCTCCTATGATATTTCCTCCCGGACATACATTATGCCTCTGCTTACCTGTGTCAGAAATCTGGCTGAAAATCCTCCCACACAGAAAAATGCCTGAATCAGTAACTTTTTCCAAATTTTTTCTTATATATCTATCAATTTTCGTTATTATGTTGTATAATTTTATCAGAAGGCTTATTAATTAGGAGGAGTAGTAATATGGCAAAAGAAATGATTGCAATGCTTCTTGCCGGCGGACAGGGTTCCCGCCTGTATACGCTTACTGAGAAGCTTGCAAAACCTGCAGTTCCATTCGGCGGCAAATACCGCATTATTGATTTTCCGCTGTCTAACTGCGTCAATTCAGACATTGACACTGTAGGCATTCTGACACAGTATCAGCCGCTTGAACTGAATGAATACATTGGCAACGGCCAGCCCTGGGATCTGGACCGTCTTTATGGAGGCGTGCATGTGCTCCCGCCCTACCAGAAAGCAAGCGGTTCCGACTGGTACAAGGGTACGGCGAATGCAATTTACCAGAATATATCGTTTATTGAGCGTTATGACCCCAAATATGTCATCATTCTTTCCGGCGACCAAATCTGCAAGCAGGACTACAGCGATTTTCTGAAATTCCACAAAGAAAAAGATGCAGAATTCAGTGTGGCGGTTATGGAAGTTCCATGGGAAGAGGCGCCCCGTTTCGGTCTTATGGTAGCAGATGAAAATGATAAAATCACCGAATTCCAGGAAAAGCCGAAAAATCCCAAATCCAATTTGGCTTCCATGGGTATTTACATATTTAACTGGGATATTCTTAAACAGTACCTGGAAGAGGATGAGGCTGACCCTGATTCCGACAATGACTTTGGAAAGAACATTATTCCCAATCTCCTTAGAGACAATCGCAGAATGTACGCTTACCATTTCAGCGGTTACTGGAAGGATGTGGGAACCATTTCCTCCTTATGGGAAGCAAATATGGAAGTTCTGGACCCTGAGCACAGTGGAATCAACCTTTTTGATGAAGACTGGAAAATTTACAGCCGGAACAGCGGTATGACAGGCCACAAGATAAGCGCAGGCGCTGTGGTAGAAAACTCCATGATTACAGATGGCTGCCGTATTAAGGGAAATGTAAAACATTCTATTTTGTTTGCCGGAGTAAAGGTAGCGGCAGGCGCTGTGGTAGAGGATGCTGTTATTATGGGCGGCACTACCATTAAAGCAGGCGCAGTAGTGAAACACTGTATCGTGGCCGAAAACGTAACCATCGGAGAAAACGCTGTGGTAGGCGCAATGCCTTCCGGCGATGAAAAAGGCGTGGCAACCATTGGAAGCGGCATTACCATCGGTGAAAATGCTGTGGTAGGTCCCAATGCCATGGTAAAGAATAATATAAAAGGCGGTGAAGAACAATGGTAAAATCAAATACAAGTGCACTTGGGATTATTTTCCCCAACAGTTATGATGCTTTGGTTCCGGAACTGGTTAATGTGCGTTTGATGGCTTCCATCCCCTTTGCCAGCCGTTACCGCTTAATCGACTTTATTTTATCCAGCATGACCCACAGCAATATTGATAATATTACCGTTATGGTAAACAACAACTACCACTCCCTGATGGACCATCTGGATTCCGGCCGTGAATGGGACCTGGTACGCAAAAACGGCGGTTTACATATTTTCCCTCCTTTTGCAGAAAAGGAATCCAAGCCTTATATCGGCCGCGTTACCGCATTGGCAAACATACTTGATTTCCTGCGGGATGAAAAAGAAAAATATGTAATTATGACAGATACAAATATTGTAGTGAATTTTGACTTCAGCGCTATGCTGAAAGCGCATATTGAAAGCGGCGCTGATGTTACTATTGCCTACAATGAACAGGAACTTCCTGAAAGCGTTATGAATTACCAGGCTAATGACAGAGGCTTTTACTACACCTTTGATATCGAAGAGGGACGCGTAAAGAAAATCTATGTAAATTCAAGAACCCCTGGCGTTCAGAATTTTGCCATGAACATCTTTATTGTTGAGCGTGAAATGCTGATTGACATGGTAAACACCGCATTTGTGCGCGGACAGGAATTTTTTGAACGTGATGTTCTTTTGCCTCAGCTAAACAAACTAAATGTACAGGTATACAAATACGATGGATATGTAGCCCGCATCAGTGATATGAAGAGCTATTTTGAGGAGAACATGAAGCTTCTGGATGACTACAATCTGGATGCCCTCTTCTCTGGTCCTCCGATTTACACCAAGATCCGTGACGATAACCCTACAAGATATATTGAAGGGGCAAAAGTTCAAAATGTAATGGCAGCTGATGGCTGTGTCATTGAAGGTGAAGTGGAAAACAGCGTTATATTCCGTGGCGTTAAAATCGCCAAAGGCGCAAAGGTTAAAAACTGCATCTTAATGCAGGACACGGTTGTGGAAGCTGGCGCAAATGTAGAATACCTTATTACAGACAAAAACGTTACAATTACTGCCGGTAAAGAAATGAAGGGTACAGATACCTTCCCGGTTTATATAAGTAAATTCCAGAAAGTATAACTTTACGAAAATTAATATAGCGAACAGACCTTAAATCTGTTCGCTATATTTTTGTATTCTAAGTATTTTTAATCTACTTAATCTTATTCCGTTTTCTTCCCCTTAGAAGGTCTGCATACCAGAATATAATATCTGAAATATGGTGTAAATCCCCTTCCTTACTGTTACTTCTCCACATATCCTTATAAGACATATACCACTTTTCAAGCCGTTCTGCCAGTGCAAAGTCAGGTTTCACATCCTCTCCCCTTTTCTTTGCCATCACAAACAGTCCCATCTCATTGAAAATTCTGATTCCATCCAGTGTAATCATATAATCATTTATATTTTGACGGGTACAGCTATCCATATTCACTGCATTTTCCTTAAGCTGTCTGCCGATTTCCACAAGTTTCTCATTTGTACTGTGTACAGCCTCTGCATCCTCAAGTTTTTTAAGGTCACGCAGCTCCATCTTCTTTTCCCCAAGCTCCATATTTTCATAGTATATCACAGCATTCCACCATTCAAATTTAGTATTGCCAGATATTTTGGCCAGCAGGCTTACCAGTTGTTCAGAATTATCCTTATATTCCACCTTGGAAATCTGTCTGTTGATTTCCTCAAAAGGAATTTCCTCCCGGTTCCATGAAAAGGCTGCCCCATAAATCATGCCTGGAACAGAGTAATCAGGGTGATTAATATGTCCGAAGTCGCCCCAGTCTGTATTTAATATACCCACAGCTTTATATTTCTCCGCATAGGAGCACATTCTTGTAATATTTAAGTAAGAATTTTCAATCAGGTTCATCCACTCATTCCATCCGCATACCCCTGGACATAAATATTGCTTTGCCCCTGCCTCGGCCATTTTCCGGCTTTCATCTTCCCGCTGGTTAGGCGCATAGCCCCAGTTTAAGCAGATGGTTTCTTCCGGCAGTTCCTTAATCAGCTCCGGCTCTCCACAGATAACATCGCCCCAGAACATAGGAACCTTTCCTTCTTCCACCAAAAACTCGCAAAGACTCTTCACATAGTCAATATAAATACGGTGAACGCTCTTCTCATCTGCCAGTTTCTTTGCCTTTCCTTTTCCAAGGTCAAAAGTTTCATCTGCGCAAATGTTAAATTTACCAGAAGAAAACAAAGCCATATATTCCTTAATCATCTCTTTAATCAAAGGCAGAACTCTTTCATCCGACACATTTACCGTATGATGCTGCATTCTGTCCAGATAGGAAAAAGGCTGCTTTTCAGAATCTTCCATCTCACACAAATCCCCATAGGTCTTGGTGGACAGCAGCGTATACAAATGCCCGAAGCTTGACAGGGAAGGAACTAAGTCCACATAACGCGCCTTACAATATGCGTCAAGCTCCAAAATTTCCTCTGCCGTTATGGGAGTTTCATCCCTCCACATTTCTGAAAAATTGCGGAACATATAGGTATGTTCAATATAAAGCTGAAACTCGTTAATCTTATAACGGCTAAGTAAATCCACCATTTTCTTTAAACCATCCAGCTTCTGTACTCTTCCTCTGGTTTGGTCCAGATAATATCCTCTGCTCAAAAGGTCCGGTGAATCCACAATTTCCAGGCAGGGGTATGCGCCGCCGCACTGCTCTGTTATCTGGCATAAGGTCTGTACGCCGTACATAACGCCTGCGCCGTCTCCGCCCTTTATTATAATACCTTCCTCACTTATGGTAAGCTGGTATCCCTGCTGACCGCACTCTGGCGCAAGGGTTAAATAAATATCTCCCTTTTTCGGTGTTCCCTTTATCACTGCCAGGTTAAGTCCTGCCCACTTCTTAATACATTCTCCTGTAAGAGCGGCAAAAACGCTTTCATTTTCCCGGATTTTTGTGTCAATCACAATGTGGGCATTGTAATCCACCCAAAATTTTCCTTCTTTATTTGTTACCTGTTTCGGTTTTGGTATCAGATACATTCTATTTCTCCTTTCCAGAGCAGCTTTCCGCTGTCCATCAACAAAAGATCATATTTTCCTTTTTCTTCCTTCCACTTACCGCCCCCACTGTAAATGGAAAAAATTTCTCTGCCAATAGGAATCGTTATTTTCCTTTTCTCCCCCATGCGCAGCCATACCTTTTGGAAGGCTTTCAGCTCCCGCATTCTGGGAACTCTTCTTGAAACCCGGACGCTCCGATAGCACTGCAGTACAACGGCATCTTCCCATTTTCCGGTATTTTCCGCCATAAGGGTAAGCGTAATCCCCTCCGGCGTCACTTCTGTTTCTATTTCTGAGAAACGGAATGTGGAATATCCCATGCCCTCTCCAAAAGAATACAAAGGCCCGTCCTTCTCATCACAATAAGTCATAGCAGAGTAAGATTTGGGATGGTTGTAATAAACCGGCAGCTGTGAAGCGCTTCTTGGAAGCGATACCGGCAGCCTGCCTGAAGGTGATTTCTTTCCATAAAGCAGTTCTGCAATCGCTTCTCCCCCTTGGGGACCTGGATAAAAGGCATATAAAAGCGCCTCTGTCTTTTCACTGACTTCAGGAATGGCATAAGGCCTTCCTGCAATCACTACTGTAATCACCTTTTTCCCCAGTTTCTTAAGGGTGTTAAAAAGCTCTGCATCCCGCTTTGGCAGATGCAGTCCGGCACAGTCCACCCCTTCCCCGCAGTCCATCTGCATAATGTCGCTCTTTATAGCAGCGCCGTTATTGTCAAAAGTGGCTCCCTCAAAGCGGCTGGAAGAACCTCCGGTTACTAAAACAACCACATCGCTCCAGTCTGCAATTTCTTTTGCCTCTTCTTCCGGTGGGCGCTCTCCCTGCCACAGACGCAGGCTTCTTCCCTCCCCTTCTTTTAACAGTCCCTGCCATAAGGTAGTTCCTTCTCCTTTTCTAAGAGGCGGGGAATAATCCCCAATCTGCCTGTAAATATGGTCTGCATTCTGTCCAACCACTGCAATTTTCATCGCTTTGTCCTGTAGGGGTAGAATATTTTCCTCATTTTTAAGGAGCACAGCGCTTTCCTGCGCTAAGTTTTTTGACTGGGGGTAATCCTCATAGGAATAGGCCCCAAAATATCCCTCTTCTGAAAAATCCGCCGTCCGCTCTCCATTTGGTCCAATATAAGGCTTGTCAAACAACCCAAGTTCAAACTTTAATTTAAGAACCCTCAGTACCGCACGGTCAATGTCCTCCATGGATACCATCCCTGCTTCCAGCGCTTCGCTTAATTTGGAAAAGCCATTATCCCAAAGTCCCACATCCACCCCGGAAGATAACGCAAGGGCGCCAGAGCGTCTGTTGTCTTCTGTAATCACGTCCAGACGGTCAATGGCTGTGCCATCTGCCATTACAATTCCGTCAAACCCAAATTCCTGGCGCAAAATATCATTTAAAAGATGGGAATTGGCATGGCAGTAAACCCCGTCAATCTCATTGTAGGCCGCCATAATCCCCTTTACCCCTGCCTCACAGCATTTTTGGGCAGCAGGCAGATGGATTTCATGCAGCTCCTGTTCTCCTATCCGGGCAGCGCTGGCGTTGACGCCGCCAGTGGTTTCTCCCTGGGCGCAAAAATGCTTTGCCACAACACCGATACCTGTACTTTGGATTCCCTCCACCACTGCCTTTGCAAAGCAGCCTGCCAGATAAGGGTCCTCCCCAAAACATTCCTCGCTTCTTCCCCATCTGGGGTCCCGGAGAACGTCCAGCGCTGAAACAAGCGCCAAATCCGCTCCCATTCCTTTCAGCTGCCGTCCGCATACCGATGCAGCCTCTTTCAGTAAAGAAGGCTGAAAAGTGGAGGCGCTTGACAGATTTACCGGAAGCAGATACCCGTCCAGCGCCTGATGTCCATGGGGACACTCACTGCTCTGCATCATGGGAATCTGCAGCCTTGTATGTTCCAACACATATTTCTGCATCTGATTGTACGCCTTCACTGCCAGCTTACCTGAAAGACCATTTTCATAATTCCGGTCAGACCAGGGGTCGGCCCGGTACAGCCCATATAAGGTCCCCAGCCCGCCGCAGGCTTCCACTTCCGCTTTAAACTCATCTGAAATCAAAACCTCTGCATCGTCCCCATCGCCCTTTCTTACCTCATAGCACCGGAAACCATACAACCTCTGGCACAACTGCCCGGTCTTTTCCTTCAAAGTCATCTGCCCAAGCAGCTCTTTTGCGCGCTCCATAGCAGACTTTTCTATTTTTTCCATTATTATCTCCCTGCAATTGCAGACATCGCCTGCAATCCTGCATCAATGCCTCTCTCTTTCCGTTTTGTCAAGTACTCCATCCGAATAGAGTACTAGAGCGTGTCTGAAAAATTCTCTAAGGCAAACTGCCGCATGATTTTTATCATCATACGGCAGTTCCTAGTCCTTAAGCTATACAATTTTCACAGTTACAATCTCGTAGGGCTTGCAGATTACCGTAATTCTATTTCCTTCTGCCCTTGCCTCTTCGATTTCTTCTTCCAGCAGATTGCAGATATACGCTTTACTGAACTCTTTATTTACTGTCAGAACCGCTTTGGTCAGCGCATTTTCAGATTCATACATACGCAGCACGGTTCCCTCTCCCTGCTCGGCTGCTTTAATTGTTTCCAGTATCACATTCCCTTTATCAATCTGTGCAAGGCTGAAGCTTGCGCCTGCCTGACCGCCTGGAACTGCAATTGCAGGCTGGTTCAGCTTATACGCCTCACCTACTGTATCCGCACTGCGCCATCCCTCCGCATGAGGATAAATCGCATAAGTAAAGAAATGTTCTTCCTGGTCAGTTGTAGGATTTGGCTCTATGCCTGACTTAATCAATGTCAGCGCCATATTGGAATCCTTCACAGAATGTCCGTATTTGCAGTCATTTAGCATACTTACGCCGTAATGTCCTTCTGACAAATCTATCCACTTCTGTCCACAGCTTTCAAACCTTGCCTTATCCCAGCTTGTATTCTGGTGAACCTTTCTGGTAAGATTTCCGAACTGAACGTCAAAAGTCGCTTCATCTGTATGCACTGCCACCGGGAAATGCACCTTAAGGAGATGCTGACTTTCTTTCCAGTCTACCCAAGTGTCAAATTCTATCTTCCGGCTGTCCGCATAAAAATGAATTTTCTGCCGGATAGTGGAATTGCTGATTTTCCTCTCAAGTTCCAGGGTCATGCGCAAAGGTCCCTTTTCTGTCCACTCCATACGCTCCAGCTCTTCCACATCCCAGAACTTTTCTGTATAGTAAATGTCAATGTCCCAGTTATCGTAGTAAATAGGCTTATCTTCATACATCCGCATGAGATTTGCCCGCTTACCTTCCTGTATGATTTCCCTGTCATTTTCTTTATCATAAATGCTGGTAAACAGTCCTTTTTCGTCAAGCTGCACCTTGTAATAAGGTGTCTCTAACAGATGAGTATCTGTTAAGGTAAACGGAGAAGCCGCTTCTCCCACACAGGCTGCGTCGGTTATCTTTTCAAAGGTCTTATAGCCCTTAGACGGCAATCCCTTTACATAAGCCACCGCGCCATCCTTTGTCTGCTGTATCGGATAAACAGTTCCATCTGCATCCTTAAGGCCAAAGGCATCCACATCGCCAAGACATACCATATCGTCCCGCTCTTTGCCAGTGGTATTAAAAATCGTAATTCCGGTTCCCTCTCCTGCCAGAGCCTTTGCTCTTTCCATTTTCAGAGTATCGGCTTCCTTTCCAATAGCTTCATATTCCTTCTTAGTCACTTCATACACTTCATGAATGGAGGAACCAGGAAGAATATCATGGAACTGGTTAATCAGAATATTTTTCCACATTCTGTCAAGCTCCTTAGCCGGGTAGGAGATAAGTCCTCCCGCCATCACTGATAAAAGCTCTAAATCCATCATGGAAAGCTCCAGCTTCCGGTTTGCTCTTTTATTTCTTGCCATAGAAGTTAACGTTCCTCTATGATACTCAAAATAAAATTCACCTTCCCAGACAGGCAGTCTGTGGTTATCTTTTACCCGTCTCTCCAGCTCTTCAAAATAAGTCCGTGAGAATTCCTGACGTACAGTGGG
>CAMUHA010000144.1 GCA_947088515.1 uncultured bacterium | reverse complement strand
GCGCAGACAGTTTAATGAGAAGTTTGCTGAAATAGGAAGGGAATTTGATAAGGTATTTAAAGAGCTGTTTGGCGGAGGAAAAGGAACTTTGGTGCTTATGGAGGATGAAGATATACTGGAAGCTGGTATCCGCATTATAGCACAGCCTCCGGGGAAAAAACTGCAGAATATGATGCAGCTTTCGGGAGGGGAAAAAGCGCTTACAGCAATTGCTCTTTTATTTGCTATCCAAAATTTAAAGCCATCTCCTTTTTGTCTTCTTGATGAAATTGAAGCGGCGCTTGATGAAAATAATGTAACCCGTTTTGCAAAATACTTACATAAACTTACCCAAAGCACGCAGTTTATTGTGATTACACACAGGCGTGGAACCATGGAAAAGGCAGACAGGCTATATGGCATTACCATGCAGGAGAAAGGGGTTTCAACTTTGGTAAGTGTAAATCTGATAGATAAGGAGTTAGATGACTGATGGCAGGATTTTTTAGTAAATTAAAAGAAGGACTAGCAAAAACAAGAAATAATATTGTCCATGGGATTGATTCTGTTTTTAGCGGCTTTTCTTCCATTGATGAAGATTTTTATGAAGAACTGGAAGAAACACTGATAATGGGAGACATTGGAGTAAATGCCACCAATGATATTCTGGAACGGCTCCGCGGCCAGGTAAAAGAAAATCATATTAAGGAACCGGCAGAATGCAAGTCTTTTCTGATTGAGAATATTAAGGAACAGATGAAAGTGGAAGAGACTGCTTATGAGTTTGAACATGAACAGTCTGTTGTACTTGTGATTGGCGTAAATGGTGTGGGGAAAACAACATCTGTGGGAAAACTGGCAGGTCTTTTGAAGGAGCAGGGAAGAAAAGTTCTGATTGCCGCTGCAGATACTTACCGGGCGGCAGCCTGTGAACAGCTGACAGAATGGGCAAACCGGGCTGGAGTTGATATAATTTCAGGCGCTCAGGGGGCAGACCCTTCCAGTGTGGTTTATGATGCTGTAAATGCGGCGAAAGCGAGACATGTGGATGTACTGATTTGTGATACGGCAGGCAGGCTGCATAATAAAAAGAACCTGATGGAAGAGCTGAAAAAAATGAATCGTATTATTGACCGGGAATTTCCGGGAATTCATCGGGAAAACTTAATTGTATTAGATGGCACAACAGGGCAAAATGCCTTAAATCAGGCAAGAGAATTTAGCGAAACAGCCCAGATTACGGGAATTATACTTACCAAGATGGACGGAACGTCTAAGGGAGGTATTGCAGTCGCTATCCAGTCGGAGCTTAATATTCCTGTAAAGTACATTGGGGTGGGAGAAAAACTGGACGATTTACAGAAGTTTGAGTCTGCGCAGTTTGTTAACGCTTTATTTGCCGTAGAAGAGTAAGAAAGGCAGGAATGAAAAATGGAAGAAGAAAAAATGCTGACACTGGAGAAGTTTGAAGAGGCCTCTGAAACGGTAAGAAAAGTTACACAGGAAACCAAGCTGGTATATAGTGACTTTTATAGCGCGCTGACAGGGAACCGGGTCTATTTAAAACCGGAAAACATGCAGTTTACTGGCGCCTATAAATTAAGAGGGGCTTATTATAAGTTAAGCGCTCTTTCGCCGGAGGAGAGAGAAAGGGGGCTGATTACTGCCTCCGCAGGCAATCATGCCCAAGGAGTGGCTTATGCTGCCAAATGTTATGGGGCAAAGGCAGTGATTGTTATGCCTACTACTACGCCGCTGATTAAAGTAAACAGAACAAAGAACTACGGGGCGGAGGTGGAGCTCTATGGTGATGTGTATGATGAGGCCTGTGCCCGTGCCTATGAGCTGGCAGAAGAAAAAGGATATACCTTTATCCATCCTTTTGATGACCTGACGGTCGCCACTGGACAAGGAACCATTGCCATGGAGATTTTTAAGGAACTTCCTCTGGTGGATTATATTCTGGTTCCAGTAGGCGGAGGCGGACTTGCAACAGGAGTGTCCACTCTTGCCAAGCTGCTAAACCCCAAAATTAAAGTGGTGGGAGTAGAGCCAGAAGGAGCTGAATGTCTAAAGGCATCTCTGGATGCCGGGAAAGTGGTCACTTTGGAACGGGTCAGTACCATTGCGGACGGTACGGCGGTAAAGACGCCAGGCGAGAAAATTTTTCCATATCTGTGCCAGAATCTGGATGATATAATTACTGTACAAGATAAAGAACTTGTGGTGGCATTTCTGGATATGGTTGAAAACCACAAGATGGTAGTGGAAAATTCCGGGCTTTTGACAGTGGCAGCTTTAAAACATATGGATGTAAAAAATAAGAAAGTGGTTGCAATTTTAAGTGGCGGAAATATGGATGTGATTACGATGTCCAGTGTGGTCCAGCAAGGACTGATTATGAGGGACCGTATTTTTACAGTTTCTGTTCTTTTGCCAGATAAACCTGGAGAACTAAGCCGCGTAGCGGATGTAATTGCAAAAGAAAGCGGCAATGTAATTAAGTTGGAGCATAACCAGTTTGTTTCCATTAACAGAAATGCGGCGGTGGAACTGCGTATTACGCTGGAAGCTTTCGGCACAGAGCATAAGCGCCAGATTATACAGGCTCTTGAACGCAATGAATACAAGCCCAAGCTTGTCCGCGCAAATATTTAATGATATTTTGATGAGAAAGCCGCATACTATTGGAAAACAACAGGATGGCCTTTGTTGTCTTACAGTAGTATGTGGTTTTTATTTCTGTATCACAGGAAAGGCATGTATACATGGGGGTGTTGGTATGAAGTATGGCAGAGAAGTGAAAAAATATCTTGTAATAACTTTCGGGGCATTAGCTTATGGCGCTGGAATCAGTCTTTTTACAGACCCTAATAATTTAGCGCCTGGTGGAATATCCGGACTTTCAATTATTTTAAACCGGCTGATTCCCATAGAAACCGGAACCTTGTTTTTGCTCATTAACATTCCGATTATGATACTGGGAATATGGAAGTTTGGTTTTAAATTTATTATTTCCACTCTGTATGCCACATTTATGATTTCTGTATTTACAAATGGATTCCAGCTATTAATGCCATTTACAAAACAGCCTCTTTTAGGCGCCATATTTGGCGGCGTTTTAGCGGCGATAGGCATTGGACTTGTGCTACGTATGGGCGCTACAACTGGTGGGACGGATATTATTGTTAAATGTATGAAATTAAAAAAGCCCTATCTGAAAACAAGTACCATTTTTTTAGGAATTGATATTGTTATAATTGGAATTGGCGGTTTGGTATTTGGCAATATAGATGCGGTTTTATATAGCGGTATTTCTGCGGCGGTGACATCCAGAGTGCTGGATTTAATTTTGTATGGGCGTGATGAAGCAAAAATGATTTACATTATCAGTAACCGTTCCAGTATTATTACAGAACGGATTTTGAAAGAAATAGATGTGGGTGTAACGCATCTTACAGGAGCTGGCGCTTATAAGAAAGAAGAAAAACAGATTATATTCTGTGTGGTGAAAAAACAGAATACCTATAAAGTGGAGGAAATTGTAAAGCAGGAGGACAGTAGCGCCTTTATGGTCATCTCAAGTGCAACAGAAATTTATGGAGAAGGATACAAAAGTTATTTTGGAGAAAAGTTGTGATAGAACTGAAAATGGAAAGGATAAACAATTGAAAAACTTTTGATTTCATACTATACTTATCTGGAACAAAAATTTCTTCAAAAGAATTTGGTCCGGCGGTATTGCAGGGAGTATAAGTTTGGAAGTAAATTTCCAAGCTTGCTGTTTGTGCAGTATCGCAGGTATTGCTTGCAATATGCGGGGGTATAAGAATGAATAAGAGGATAAGAAGAAACAAAAGAACGCAGCAGGTAGGGCTGATTACCAATATAATATTCTGTCTGATAACATTGTCAGCGCTGACAGGATGTATTTTTTTGTTACTGCAAAACTATACAATGAGGAATGAAAGTGTTGAGGCGATGGGCAGAATTGAAGAGCTTGAGGGGGTCGCAAGTGAATATATTTACTCTCAGGCAGATTTGGATGCCCATATGCAGGAAGCGGCGCAGGAAGCGGCACAACAGGAAAAAAATGCACTATTAGGAGGGATGAAGCAGAAAATACTTGAAGGGGAAAGCACGGTTTCTGTGTTCCGTGAACTGTTTACAGAGGATGTGGTGGTTTATGCTGATGGCAAATACCACTTTTTTCCTATATCAGACAGCCTGAAAAAACATAATTATGTGTATGAAAACTTTATTGAGAATGATAATGAAATTGTATATATAGATGAAAGCAAAAAGATTGTTTCTGCTAAAGGAATAGATGTATCAAGACATCAGGGGGAAATTAACTGGAACATGGTTCCGGAAGATAATATTTCCTATGCTTTTATCCGTGCAGGTTATCGGGGAAATTCAGAAGGAAAGCTGATTGAAGATGAATATTTTAAAGATAACATAGAAGGCGCTCTTGACCATGACATTGATGTGGGAATTTATTTTTTTACACAGGCGCTTACAGAAGAAGAAGCAGTGGAGGAAGCAGAATTTGTGCTGGGTCTGATTGAGGACTATGAGGTTACTTATCCGGTTGTGCTTGATTTAGAAGAAGTGGCTGATGATTCAGCAAGAACATCGGAAATGACCAAAGAAGAGTATACCAAAGCGGCAGTTGCCTTTTGCGAAACGATCAGAAAGGCAGGCTATACTCCAATGATATATGGTAATTTAAAGACTTTTATGATTATGCTGGATATGGAGCAGATAGAAGAGTATGACAAGTGGTTTGCCCATTATGATACAATATTTTACTTCCCTTATGATTTTACCATATGGCAATATTCGTCTAATGGTTCAGTAGAGGGAATTGGCGGTAATGTGGATATGAATGTCTGCCTGAAGGATTATTCACATAAAAATTAAGAAACTGCCAGGCGGCACGTTTGTACCCCTGTAGGGAGGGTGTCATGGACGAAATAAGGGAGAGCGTGAAGAGCGGATATCTATTGGAAAAATTCCGGCTGTTTCATTTAAAGGATTGTCAAAAGGAGGAATATGTTTATCACTATCATGATTTTCACAAGCTCATCTGGTTTATTTCGGGGGAGGTAGAATATCATGTAGAGGGAAAAACATATAGACTGGAACCTCATGATATTTTACTTGTAAAAAAAGGAGAGATTCATAAACCATTTGTCAATCCAAGGACGGCTTATGAACGATATGTTTTTTATATTTCCAGTGAATATTTAGATGAGCATTCTGAACCGGAAGGAAGGCTTGACTTGTGTTTTAAAATGTCAGACCAGGAGCAGGGAAATGTAATCAGACTTTCACCAACAGTCAGCAGAATGCTGTTTGAAACCATAAAACTGCTTGAGACTGTGGAAAGTGACAATCAGTATGCCAGTGGAATGTATAAAAGAATTTTGTTTTTAAAGTTGATGATTGAGCTGAACAGACATTGTATCAGCAATCCGGAAGTGTTTCATAAAACCGCAAGATATGACAAAAAAATAGTGGAAATGATTCATCATATTAATGAAAATCTGTCTGGGGACTTGACAATTGAAAATCTGTCAGCAGTTTTCTTTATAAGCAAGTATCATATGATGCGTAAGTTTAAAGAAGAGACAGGGTATTCTATGCATCAGTACATTTTGGAAAAACGAATCCTGGCAGCGCGGAATCTGATACTTACCGGGATGCCCGCCACTACAGCAAGTATAGAATGTGGGTTTAAGGATTACTCTACGTTCAGCAGAGCCTATAAAAAGCTTCTTGGAAAGCTTCCTTCAGATACAGATTAAAATAGCAGAGATTGAATAATGGTTAGGGGGAAAGAGATGGAGAAAATAGTCCGGCAGGGATTATTATATGATTTTTATGGAGAACTTTTGACAGAACATCAGCGCCAGATATATGAAAATATTATTTTTCATGATCTATCTTTAAGTGAAATTGCACAAGAACAGAAAATTACACGGCAGGGTGTTTATGATTTAGTAAGACGCTGTGACCAAATTTTGGAGGAATATGAAGAAAAACTTCACCTGGTGGAAAAATTCCAGGAGACAAAAAAGCTGGCAGGGCAGATACAGGAGCTTTTGTGTAAATATCAGGAGAAGGAGGACATATCTTTTCTTCTGCAGGCAGGAACGCTGGCAGGAAGGATTGTAGAAATTTAGAGAAAGAGAGAATAATTTTTTGCCTTAATGAAAATTGTAATTTGTGATGACAGTATAGAAGATTTAATGAAAATTGAAAGACTATTGCAAAAGTATCTGGAAGCCTGTGATAAAATGGAGGTTGAAATTTTTAAGTATACCAATCCATCAGCGCTTTTTGATAAAATCTGTAAAAGGGACCTGGCGGATATATACATATTGGATATGGTAATGTCTGAAAAAACAGGAATTGACATTGGCAGTAAGCTCCAGAAATCCGGTAGTAGAAATGTGATTATTTACATTACTTCTTCAGATGATTTTGCATTAGAGGCCTATCGTGTACATGCGGCAAGGTATTTACTGAAGCCAGTTGTGGAAGCTGATTTTTTTGAAGCGCTGGATTACGCCCTGAGGGGGCTGGAGATAAAAGAAGGCCCTTCTTATCTGATTAAAACCAAAGAAGGTTCTGTTTCTGTTCCTTATTCCAAAATAGAGTATATTGAAAATGTATCCAGAATACTGGATATTCATTTGACGGACGGGGAAAATTTAAAAAGCATTTTTATTCGTAAATCTTTTGATGTAAAAGTGGAAGAACTGTTGAAGGATGAAGGATTTATACAGGTACATAAATCTTTTGTAATTAATTTGAAATATATAAAAAAACTGACACCAAATGATGTAATTTTGGAAAGCGGTAAAAGAATTCCTGTCAGCAAGTCAAGAAGCGCAAATGTGAAAAGGGAGTATCTTTTATTTGTTTCCAAACAATATAGATAGGAACACTTTATGGATTATTTTCAAAATATATCTTATATGATTAGCCACCTTTTTTTGATGTTATTTATTTATTCATTTGTTACACACCGCTATTCTGGAAGAAAAACAATTGTAATTTGTTTTTCTTCTTTTTTGGCATTAAACATTACTGACTGTCTAAAGCTGAATTTGTTTAAAGACAGTGGTACATGCTATTTTTTTGTAACACTTTTCCAGATAATTGTAACACAGCTTACTGGAATGTTGATATCTGAAACGAGGGATAACAGAGCTTTATTTATGGGACTTACCGCATCCAATTATGTAATAGCAGGAAGTATTTCCACCGCTATTTTTTACATTTATACACAGAATATGCTTGTTTCACTGATGGGTGGGTTTGCGATTCATCTTGCTATTTTTGGGTTTCTTTTTGTGAGAATTAGGGAAATATGGTTAAAGTGTTATGAGAGGGAATACATGAAGGAATGGTGGGAACTGTGTCTGATTCCTGTATTTTTTTACTGCGGCTTTTGCTTCCTTTCATTTTTCCCTTACACTATTTACGATTATCCTGAAACCAGTTTGGGAATCAGTATGTTTATTATTACAATGTTTGTATCTTATGTTGTGGTATTCCGATATATAGAAAGTGAGTCAAACAGAGCTGAAATTTTTTGGAAAAATACAATGTTTAAGACTTATATAAAAGGGTTGGAAAGCCAGTATCATATTGTGGAGCAGTCTGAAAAAAATTTAAAGATTTTGCGGCATGATATGCGGCATTATTCTAACATGATTAACTCACTTCTATCCCAAGGCGAATATGCGGAAATTAAAAAAATCACAGAATATATAATAGGAGTTACGGATGATAATAAAGTAATAAAGTATTGTGATAACATTATTATCCAGACCATTCTTTCACAAATGTCGGACAAGGCACATAGTCTGGATATTGATATTTGGCTGGATGTAATGATACCAAAGCTGTTGCAGGTAAGTGATTATGAACTTGCTTCAGTTATTGCAAACCTGCTGGAAAATGCGATAATTTGTGTAAAAGATTTTGATGAAAAGGAAAAGCGGTATATTGATGCAAAATTACATTGTACACCGGAACATTTGCTGATACAGATTAAAAATGAATATGAAAAGGAAATTATATTTGATTCACTGACAGGGCTCCCAAAAAGTAAAAAAGGAAACAGTCATGGGCTTGGTATGCAGAGCGTATCTGCTTTCTCAGACAAAATAGGAGGGAACATTGGATGTTTTTGTGAAAATGCGGTTTTTCAGATTATTGTGTATGCGAAATTTTAGGTCAATTTGCGTAAAAATGGGAAAAGCGCAGGCCGGGGAAGGCAGTATAATAAAGGTATAATATGATGAGAATAAAGAGGACTTCCTTATGCAGAAAACTTTTATTAAGTATACCTTTTTTATTGTTACATCAGCTATTTTTTTCATACTTTTCATTCACTTTATATTCAGTCTGCATATGTTAAAAGAACAGCAGTACGATACTTTTTATGCAAAAACAGAGCAGATGATTCACACACTGGAAAGTAACCATGTAGAGCTGCAGCAGTTGAATGAAAGTCTGGATGAAGATTATCTTACAAGAGCTAGAGCTGCCGCATATGTTCTGGATATACAAAAGGATATTTCCATGGATGTATCGCAAATGCAGTATCTGGCAGACCTGTTAAATGTGGATGAACTACATATCATTGATGAAAATGGAATTATTGTGTCTGCGTCTGTTTCAAAATATATTGGAATTGATATGGCTGACCATAAACAAACTAGCCCGTTTCTGGCAATTTTGGAAAGTGATGATGAGGATGCCTATCTGATTCAGGATGCCCAGCCTAATGCAGCTGAAAACAAAATTATGAAATATGTAGGCGTTGCAAGAAAGGGGCAGAAGGGAGTTGTGCAGGTGGGATTTACACCTACCAGACAATTAGATGCCATTTCAAGAAATACT
>CAMUHA010000143.1 GCA_947088515.1 uncultured bacterium | reverse complement strand
CAGTCGCAGGGCATCCATACAGCTGTAGCGGGAAGCGTTTTAACAGGAGGAATCTGCTTGTGGCTGTCAGGAAGTATGGAAAGGTCATGGAGGGAAGCTGCAGGGCTTTTGCTGTATTTCATTATCCTTGAAATATTTGTGAGGGTTTTGGGGAGGATTATCAGGAATGATAAAGCTTTATATGGTCTGATTCCAGCGCTTATAATGGGCAGTCTTTTGTTCTGCCCTGTGTTTATCCGTATAGAGAGGTATCTTCCTGCCATCAAGTGGATTTCAGGTTTGTTTCCTGCCACGTATTATCTGAATTATATGCAATAATTAAGGGCAAATAAAAATGACAATTAGGACGTCTTTTGGCAGGATATATACAGTTTTTGTAAGGAAAATATTGTATTTACCATAATATGATATCCTGGAAGATAAAAAAAGGTGGTTTTAGATAAGTATTTGTAAAAAAACACAGGATAATGTCTAAAAGCTTCTGAATAATAAGGTGGAAATTTTTAACGAAAAATGTTATACTTAGTAAGTGTATTTTGGTAACAGAAAAGGCGTATGCCCTGTTACGTATTTTAGCGAGGGATGATGGGGGGTTCTGGTATGGCTCCATTAAAAAACAATGTGAGATTAAAAGGAAGACTGAAGCGTTATATGCAGACTTCTTTATATTTAGGGTTTCTTTTGGTTGCTGTTAATTTGCTGGTGTATTTGCTTAGTATACCTGCCGGGCTTGTGGTAACAGGATTTGCTTTGGTGTATTTTGCGGTAGTGGTTTTTTTGCAGCTTTATAACAGGCCGGTGATTATGAATGAGCTGGTGAGCTTTGCCACACAGTATGGTCAGGTGCAAAAGGCGTTGCTTCGTGAATTTGAGATTCCTTATGCGATGCTTGATGATGAGGGACATATTATCTGGACAAACCAGGCATTTGAAAGGGTGGTCCATAAGGAAAAGGGATACAGAAAATCCATAACATCTCTTTTCCCTTCCATTACAAGGGAAAAACTGCCGGGAGAACAGGAATTTACAGAAACAGACTTTATTTTTGAAAACAGTAATTACACCGCCAAGATGCGCAAGATTTCCATGAGGGATATGATGGAAAGCAGCGATATAATTGAGGCGGGAAACTATGACGGATATTTAATTGCTTTTTACCTGTTTGATGAAACTGCGCTGAAGATAGCGCTGCAGGAGGTGGACGACCAGAGCCTTGCTGTGGGACTGATTTACCTGGATAATTACGAGGAAGCTCTTGAGAGTGTTGAAGAAGTGCGACGTTCTCTTCTGACAGCATTAATTGAGCGGAAAATAAATAAATACATCGCCGCTCTTGATGGGATCTGTAAAAAGACAGAAAAGGACAAATACATGATTGTTCTCAGAAAGAAAGCGACACAGGTTCTGCGGGAGAGCAAATTTGACCTTCTGGACGATGTTAAAACAGTTAATATTGGAAATGAAATGGCTGTTACAATAAGTATTGGCGTAGGGTTAAACGGCCTGACTTATGCACAGAATTACGAGTTTGCCCGCAATGCCATTGACTTAGCCCTTGGACGGGGCGGTGATCAGGCGGTGGTTAAAACTCCTGAAAATGTAACTTATTATGGCGGAAAGAGCCAGCAGGTGGAAAAAAACACCAGAGTGAAGGCGAGAGTAAAAGCGCAGGCGCTTAGGGAAATATTAACTGCCAAAGAAAAAGTGCTTATTATGGGACATAGGTATGCAGATGTTGACAGCTTTGGGGCAGCTGTAGGTATTTACCGCATTGCGACTACGCTGGATAGAAAAGCATATATTGTTTTGAACGATATCAGTACTTCCCTGCAGCCTATGGTGGATTTGTTTAAAAGCCATGAGGAGTACCGGGAAGATATGATTATTGGCAGCCAGCAGGCAATAGAGTTAGCAGGGAGCAATACAGCGTTGGTGGTGGTGGATGTAAATAAGCCCAGTATAACAGAATGTCCGGAGCTTTTACGGCTGTGCCGTTCAATTGTCGTGTTGGACCACCACAGACAGGGGACAGAGATTATCGAAAATGCCACACTCTCATATGTGGAGGCCTATGCTTCTTCTGCCTGTGAGATGGTTTCGGAGATTTTACAGTATATAGGACAGAGCATCCGTATAACGGCGGAGGAAGCGGATTGTATGTACTCCGGCATCATGATTGATACCAGCAACTTTATGACAAAGACAGGTGTGAGAACCTTTGAGGCGGCAGCTTTCTTAAGGAGGAACGGGGCGGATGTAACCAGAGTCCGCAAACTTTTCAGGGAAAACGCCAATGAATATAAGGCTAAAGCGGATGCAGTGAGTCAGGCGGAAATTTACAGAAAGTCATTCGCTATATCCACCTGCACCAGTGAAGATATACAAAGTCCCACCATAGTGGGAGCGCAGGCGGCAAATGAGCTGCTGAACATAAAAGGGGTAAAAGCCAGCTTTGTTTTGACGGAGTACCAAAGCCAGATATTTGTAAGCGCCCGTTCCATTGATGAGATTAATGTACAGGTAATTATGGAGAGGATGGGAGGCGGCGGTCACTTGAGCGCTGCAGGCTGCCAGTTAACGGACGTATCAATATTTGAAGGAATTGGAGTTTTAAAGGGAACTCTGGATAAGATGATAGCAGAAGGAGACCTGGAAATAGATTAATTTTTGGACGGAGGATAAACAATGAAAGTAATATTGTCAGAAGATGTAAAAAGTCTTGGAAAAAAAGATGATGTTGTTGATGTTAACGACGGATATGCAAGAAATTTTGTACTGCCCAAGAAGCTTGGAATTGAAGCAAGCGCTAAAAATATGAATGATTTGAAGCTTCGGAAAGCCAACGAGGATAAAAAGGCGAAGGAACAACTTAAAGCGGCCCAGGATTTTGCTAAAGAGATGGAAGAGGATGTAGTTGTCCTGTCAATTAAGGCAGGGGAAGGCGGAAAAACTTTTGGTTCTGTTTCCAGTAAAGAAATTGCACAAGGGTATAAGGAGCAGTGTGGGAAGGAAATCGATAAGAAAAAAATAATTCTTCCAGAGGCGATTAAAAGTTTTGGGGTGTTTGAGGTAGGGGTAAAGCTCCATCCCAAGGTAACAGGCACACTGCGGGTTAAGGTGACGGAGAAAGGCTAGAGACAATAGATGGCGGCAGCGGATGAAGCGCTTTTAAAGCGGGTATTACCTCACAGCATAGAAGCGGAGCAGTCAGTAATCGGCTCTATGATAATGGACAGAGAAGCCATTACGGTGGCGGCAGAAGTTATATCCGGCGAGGATTTTTACAATAAACAGTTTGGTGTTGTGTTTGATGTGATGGTGGAACTGAATGATGAAGGAAAACCAGTTGACCTGGTAACTTTGCAGGACCGTCTGAAAGAAAAAGACGTGCCGCCGGAGGTCAGCAGTCTGGAATTTATCAGAGACCTAATTACGGCAGTTCCTACTTCCGCAAATATAAAATATTATGCAAATATTGTGGCGGAAAAATCAACTTTAAGGAAGCTGATACGGCTGAATGAAGAGATTGCCAATACCTGTTATGCCGGGAAGGAGAATCTTGAGGTTATTCTGGAGGATACAGAAAAACGGATTTTTGAACTGGTCCAAAAGAGAAATACTGGCGATTTCGTTCCTATCAGGCAGGTGGTAATGAATGCCATGGACAAGATTGAGAAGGCTTCAAAGAACAATGGAAATGTGACAGGTATTGCTACCGGCTTTATTGATTTGGATTTTAGAACGGCAGGAATGCAGCCTTCTGACCTTATTCTGGTAGCGGCAAGACCTTCTATGGGAAAGACCGCTTTTGTGCTTAATATTGCCCAGCATATGGCCTTTAAGTTAAATGATACGGTAGCCATATTCAGTCTGGAAATGAGCAAGGAGCAGCTTGTAAACCGTCTTTTTTCTTTAGAGTCCAGAGTAGACTCCCAGCATCTGCGTACAGGAAACCTTTCTGATGCAGAGTGGGAGAAGCTGATTGAAAGCGCAGGAGTAATAGGAAAATCGAACCTGATAATTGATGATACGCCGGGTATCAGTATTTCTGAACTCCGCTCCAAATGCAGAAAATATAAGCTGGAATATGACTTAAAGATAATTATTATTGACTATTTACAGCTGATGTCAGGACGGGGAAGGGGGTCTGACTCCCGTCAGCAGGAAATTTCGGATATATCCCGGTCACTGAAAGCTTTGGCCAGGGAACTAAATGTGCCGGTGATTGCGTTGTCACAGCTTAGCCGTGCAGTGGAACAGCGGCCGGACCACAGGCCCATGCTTTCTGATTTGCGTGAATCCGGGGCCATAGAGCAGGATGCGGATGTGGTAATGTTTATATACAGGGATGATTATTATAATAAAGATACAGAAAAGAAGGGAATTGCAGAGATTATTATAGCCAAACAAAGAAATGGGCCTATTGGAACTGTGGAGCTGGTATGGCTTCCGGATTATACAAAATTTGCAAACCTTCAAAAATAAATTATTTAGATACAAACTACAAAAGAGGACAAGCCTTTATTGGGCATGTCCTTTTTTATTATGTACTTGTATAAAAGTTAATATTCTTGCAGCACAAAGGCAAAAATAAAAAATTAATTTGGAAAAAAGGTCATCAGTGTATTGGTGAAGAAAGGAGCTTAATATGAAACAAGCGGAAAAGATTTACATGATTTCGGATGCGGCAAAACAAGTGGAGGTAGAGGCCCATGTACTTAGATATTGGGAAGAAGAGCTGGAGGTTCCGGCTAAACGGAATGAAATGGGACACCGCTACTACACGGAGGAGGATATCAGAAGATTTATAAGAATAAAAGAGCTAAAGGAGCAGGGATTACAGCTTAAAGCGATACGGCATATGTTGAAAAGCGGCGACCTTCAAACACCTGTTATGCTGTTTGAGAAAAGCAGGAACACGAATGGACAGGGAATGGAAGGCATGTCACAGGAGGCAGTTTCGGGAGAAATGGATATGGGAAAACGCCATGTGTTAATGGTAAAAAAAGGTGAAATTCTTCCTGTAGATGAGAAAACAGTGGCAATGCAGGAGGAGAGCAGGGAGCAGAAAAGCTTCCGGCTGCAGCAATTGCTTAAGGATATGATTGCGGAAGCTGTACAGAGCAATAACCAGGAAATCTGTCAGGAGATAAAGGATACCCTGTTAAAAGAGCTGGATTATCAATTCCGGCTTCAGGAGGAGAAAGAGGATGCAAGAGATGAAGAAAGAATAAGCAGACAGGAGGAGCATTATCATCAGATAGATGAACTTATCCGCTCTTATGCAAAACGGGGAAAAAGAGGACGACGGGTGAGGAAAGACAATTCACGGAAAGAAAGTGTAAAGAAAGAAAATTTGAAAAATATGAAAAAAGAAAATATGGAAGCAGAGGAACCAGAAGAGGAAGATATTTTGCAGGAGGAAATGACCAGGGAGGATTTATCTAATAAGGACATAAGTGATACAAATAAAGAGATTCCACTTAATGAGGACATACATAGAGAAAATTTATGGGAGGAGGATACGCAAAAAGAAAACGGCGAACAGGCGCAGGAAATGGCTAATGAAGAAATAGAAAGGGAAAAGAGTAAAAGTAAGGGATTCTTTCCGAAACTTTTTTCAGGAAAAAAGCGTCCAGTCGTATGACTGAACGCTTTTAAATGCGCATTATTCTTCGGAAATAGCGCCTACAGGGCATCCGCCAGCGCAGGAACCGCAGCTGATGCAGGTATCAGGATTAATTTCGAATTTTCCATCTCCTTCGCTGATTGCGCCTACAGGACACTGTCCAGCACAAGCGCCACAAGAAATGCAAGCGTCGCTAATTACATATGCCATGATTAATTCCTCCTTAAAATATGTCTAAGTTTCTTGATATTTTATTATCAATCTCTTAGTACATTCTAATATAAAATCAAAGGGAATACAAGTAAAATATCTTTAAAATACCATGAAATTTATCCTCGTGCATTTTCTTCACGCCGTCTGCGGATGCCTTCTAAAATCACAGCTTTTTTTTCCACTACTTTGTTTTTATCCATAGCAGGAACACCTTCCAGTTTGTAAGGAATATTCAGTTTTTGGTATTTGGACTCACCCATTGTATGGTAGGGAAGCACATCAAGCGCTTTTAAGTTGGTAAACTGACCAATAAAGTATCCAAGCTTGAACAGATAATCGTCATCATCTGTAATACCAGGAACAATCACATGACGAATCCACATATCCACATGCTTTTTATTGAGATATTCAGCAAAGGCAAGAATACCGTCATTGGGCTGCTCTGTCAATTCTTTATGTTTTTCCGGGTCTATGTGTTTAATATCCAGCATCACCAAATCGGTAAGAGCCATGAGCCTGTCAAGCTTTTCAATAAACGCTTTATTGTCAGGTTTAAAGGCAATGCCGGAAGAATCAATGCAGGTGTGTACATTATTTTTCTTTGCAATAGTAAAAAGGTCAATCAGGAAGTCCACCTGCATCAGTGGCTCCCCTCCTGTAACGGTAATTCCGCCATTTTTATAAAAGTCTTTGTTTCTATTATATTGTTCAAAAATTTCTTCAGGTTCCATCATAGTGCCGCCAGTCATGGCCCAGGTATCAGGATTATGACAGTAAGCACAGCGCATGGGGCATCCCTGCACAAATACAACAAAACGCGTTCCGGGGCCGTCTACGGTACCGAAACTTTCTAATGAATGAATTCTCCCTTGCATAATACAATCTCCCTTCTTATTTCATATAGTATAACAGAATTTGTGAAAAATTCCAATCTGCCTGAAAAATAAAATTCTTATGTCAAAATCAAAAAGGATGTTTAACTAATATTGTTAAATAATTAATGATAAACATTAAATTATTATTGACAAACGTGTGCTTTGGTATTATGCTGTTATTAGCAGGTAGAAACGCATATGCAATACTGCAAATATATATTAAAAATTTCAGGTGTAATTTAAAATGAAAACATAATTAAGTACAGGCTTACGAAATAAGACAAGGTCTGTGCGGAAAAGAGGGAAAATGAGTGAGGGTAAAATCAGGAAAATTCAAAAGAGCTGTAAAATTGTATTGGCGATAGCTAATATTTTGAAAGTTATTTTTATTGTAACGTCAGCGGCTGCTCTAATTGCAGGAATATTATTGATAGGATTTAAGGGATTGATTAACAGTGAAATTGATAAGGCAGTGGCAAGAGGGGACTTTACAATGGAGGGAATCATGCCGGTAGCGGAAGATGACGCAGGATTAGAAAGGTTTTTAACGGAACAGATAATGAAAAATGGCTACTTTTCGGAAACGATGGGAACCTATCTGATAACAGTAGGTGTTCTGCTGATTTGTTTGGCCGTTGTGGTACATTTTATTGGCAAGGTTTTTAAGGAAATTGAAGAAAGTTACTCGCCTTTTAAACCTCAAATTGTGAAAAGCATTAAAGTGGCATTTATATTAATTACGCTTTTATCTCTCGAAAGTAGCTTGCTTATAGGCGTTATGGTGGGTTTTTCGCTCTGGAGTGCGGTTAATATCTTTGAGTACGGATGTGAGTTGCAAAAGATGTCGGACGAAACCCTATAGGAAGGCAGGAAAGAGGAGGAAACAAGGATTTGGCAATCATATTGAGGTTAGACCGCATGATGGCGGATAGAAAAATCTCTTTAAACGAACTGGCACAGAAGGTGGGGATTGCAAATGTAAATTTGTCTAATATTAAAACGGGGAAGGTAAGCGCCATCCGGTTTTCCACATTAAATGCGATTTGCGATGTGCTGGATTGTCAACCAGGTGATTTACTGGAATTTCAAAGAGATGAAAAGAAAGATGAATAAGGAAATATAAAAACTCCGGCAGAATACTGCCGGAGTTTTGAATTATACTGATTCGTGGAATGTACGGGAAATAACGTCAGCCTGCTGTTCAGGTGTAAGTTTAATGAAGTTAACAGCATATCCGGAAACACGGATTGTAAGCTGAGGATAATTCTCAGGATGCTTCTGTGCATCTAATAACATATCTCTGTTTAAAACGTTAACATTGAGATGATGTCCGCCTTTTGTTGCGTAACCATCTAATAATGATACTAAGTTGTCTACCTGTGCTGTGCTTGATGCCATGGTAATTTACCTCCTTAATTAATGAAAATCATCCAATCCATCTTCCAGGGTAGGTACGCTGCATGCTAAGGGAGTTCTGGAGCAGTCCGTACATCCCATGGTTTGAACATTTTTCGATTCATCTTTTGTTTCATCATAGTCCACATTTACGTGTCCTACCCCCATTGCCATGCCGGAATCCAGCATTTTTACAAGGTCATCGATCATTTTTTTATCATCCATTGCATTATACCTCCTGAAAGTGGAACATGAAATTTATTTTGCCTAAGTCTTATTTGTTTAAGTCAACTTCGATATCGCCTGCAAAAACCTGGTCTTCTTTGCCGAGTGCGCCAGGAATAATGGTGAAGGTATTAGAAATACCATCCTGTGCATCGTTGAAAGGAAGCTTAGATACAGAAGATAAGGAAGCTACAGCGCCGTGGGTGTCACGTCCGTGCATCGGATTAGCGCCAGGTGCAAAAGGCTGTCCCTTCTTACGTCCATCAGGTGTGTTACCTGTTGCTTTACCATATGTTACATTAGATGTAATGGTAAGGATGGAGGTTGTAGGAATACCATTTCTGTAGGTGTGATGTCTTCTGATTGCTGTCATAAACTTGTGTACAACGTCCTGTGCAATGCTGTCAACACGGTCATCATCATTACCATATTTAGGGAATTCGCCTGTTGTCTTGAAGTCTACGATAATGCCGTCTTCATCTCTGACAACTTCTACCTTTGCATACTTGATAGCGGATAAGGAGTCAGCCACGATAGAAAGACCTGCAACACCTGTTGCGAAGTAACGCTTAACATCTCTGTCATGAAGCGCCATCTCAGCTCTTTCGTAGCAGTACTTGTCATGCATATAATGAATGATATTCAGAGTATTTACATATACATCTGCCTGCCATTCCATCATGTCGATAAATTTGCTGTATA
>CAMUHA010000142.1 GCA_947088515.1 uncultured bacterium | reverse complement strand
TTTGTTGTCAAGGTTCAGTTCTTGGCTACGAGTTTTATTTTCGTAGCAAGGTGCAATTTCCGATTAACCTTAACTTAACAAAGTAATTCTCTAACTAAATGACATTGCTGTCCCCCCCTGTTAATGTTCATAAAGTTCCTTTGGAAACGCCTTCCCAATATCAAGGCGCCCTCCCAGAGCCTCACACAGGTCAATACATACACATCCCTGCTGCATGTTTGCATCAAACCCTCCGTCATCATATATCCCGCATCCAAAAATCTTTTCCAGGCTTTTCATGAATTTATTTAGTCCTCTATAATACACCCACACACAAAACTGCCTTTCATTTATCCATCCAAATTCTGCCACCCATGATATTCCGTCTTCGTCTGGTTCCGTCAGCAGCGCATATAGCTCTGCATTGTAATTTTTTGTCATATTTCCTCCTGTTCACTTGGCGTCACTCCAAAAAATCTGAAAGCGTCATCTGCCTGGATTGTCTATAGTTCATCCATACAGTTTCTTTTCTTGGCTTCCCCCGCGCCGTGCAGCTCATAAAATTTTCTTTTTCCCATCCTTTTAGCCGGCTGTTATACATATCCGAGTCATATCCGGATATCATGATTTTGGCCCTGCCGCCGAGGGCGGTTTCCAGCAGTTCTTCGTGGTCCTTTGCCGTCATTTCATGTCTGTACTGTTTTCCTGTTTTCACCTCCGGCAGGTACGGCGGGTCTATGTAAACAAATACATCTGGAAAATCAAATTTCTTAATCACTTCCAGCGCCGGACGGTTTTCTATCTGCACTTTCCGCAGCCGTTCCGCTATGTCCACTATCCATCCCGGCAGGCGATACCAGTCCCACAGGGCATACATGCTCTCCCTTCCATGCACATCATTCTTCCAGCCGACTTTACAGCCATTCGTCCTGGAGCCATACCCCTGCCAGCATTTTACGAGAAAACCTGCCGCCTTCTGGTATCGGCTCGCGTGCCCGGTAAAATTGGGCGGAAACTGTCTGTCATATTCTTCCCGCGAAAACGGCGTTGTCATTACAAGCCTTGCAAGGCGTTCCGAATCCTGCTGGATGCACCGAAAGAGATTTGTTACGTCTCCGTCAAGGTCATTGACTGTCTCCATGTCTGACGGGGTTTTGTTAAACAGCAGCGCTCCGCTCCCGAAGTAAGGCTCCACATAACTGTGATGGTCCGGCATCAGCCTTACCAGTTTTTCCGCTATGTTCCACTTGCTTCCAGGGTAATTCAAAATCTTTCTCATTTTCCCTTTACGCCTCCGTGCAGTGTAAAAACGCCATCCGCACAACGTAATGTTTAAACGCTTCGTCCACCGTACAGTTATGCTCGCTGCAGTATTTATCAACACATTCCCGGAAACTGTGGTTGTGTCTGTATTCGTTTTCTATCATGTTCACTCCCTTCCGGCTGAAAGCTCCTTTTTCAGCAGTTCCATGTATCCAGACGGCATTGGTATTGTTTTTCTTTCTATCCGGACTTCCGGCTCTTTCACTGTCTGTGGATGCCTCTGCCTGTCTGTCAGTTTTACGGCATTGTTTGCCAGCTCCCTCCTGATTTCGGCCGGCATTTTGGCCACTTCCTTCGCTCTGTTCAGCACGATCCGGTAATTTCTCAAAAAATTAGACTGCACCACACTCTCAATGCTTTCCATGTCCGCCTGTGACCAGTTCCGGAGCTGTGACGGCGACACTACCGCCCTCTGCACAATTGGAGGCAATTTCTCAAATTCTTTCGCTGCCCCATAATATCCATTGCGCAGAGCTCTGCTCACAAGCTCCCATGCCTCCATCTCGTTAGGCTCTTCTGGGGCATTTAATTTCTGCGCCTTGTCCACCAGCTGTCCAATGCTTGGCGCAAAGCCGCTGGTGTCTGACAATATATATGCTTTTAACGCTGCCAATATCTGCTCCGCTGTATATTCCGACAGCATCATATGCCACACATCAACTGTATCCGACATGTCGGCCGGCCTGTAATTTGGATAGCTGTTCACAATAATCCGAATAATATTTACTGTTTCTTCCCTCTTCATTTCCTCTTTTCCTCCACTATACCCTGCTCCAGTCAATGCCTCCCTGTCTGACATTATTTCCCTGCGGCGCCTCCTTTAGCGGGAATAGCCCCTGCCAGCAGTTCATCGTACTCTGTTCTAAAATTTTGACAGCCAGGTCGTTATCCATGCTGCCTGACGGCGGCGATGTGGCCAATTCCTCCAGTTTTTTCATCGCCAGCGTAACAGCCTTGTCTGTCATTGGCTTTTTTATCAGCTTCCTCATCTCGGCGTACTCCATAAATGCCTGATTTAGCGTCCCGTCATTGGGATAATATACTGTCTGTTTTTTCTTTCTGTCCTTACTGGTTACTTTTTTACTTTCTTTTTCCGGGTCTACTGCATTGACAGCAGAATCAGTATCAGTAACAGAAACAGTATCAGTAACAGTATCAGTATCAGTAACAGTTGTATCGCTACCGTATGGATACGGTATCAATACACTATCCTCATTATCATATAAAGCAGTCAAAAACTCCCTGAAACCAGCATTTTTTACATTTTCAATTTCTTTGCCAAGAGGTTTTCTGAATTTTTCAGATTTTGTCCAGTTATACTTTCCCCAGTTAACAAGAAGAACCTCTTTTGTCTCTTTGGAATAAAAAACTGATTTGTGTGTTTCCGCCATTCTTCTGAATAATTTTTCAACTGTTTCTTTGCTGTATCCGGTTTCATCCGCAACCTGTTTTATGCTGACCTCATAGCAGCCGCAAAGGTTTGTATGTGGATTTGTCATAAGATACAGGTAAAAATACCTGTCCTCCGGTGTGTAATCATCCACAATCTTACTGTCAGTCCAGAATGACATTTGTATGTTTCTATATATTGCCATATTTTCACCGCCTTACCGATAATTTTAATTATATATTTTTCACAGTCTGTTCCTACAGTGCAGATTTATGGATGTCATCTGATGCAGTCCACATTTTCTGTACCTTATTACGCCCCTTCCCGCATATTCTTAAAGGCAGCGTCCGTAAGCTCTGTAAGCTCATTTTTTAACTTAAATGTCAGGTCCCCAAGCAGCACAAACGCCCATTCGCATTCGTCCAGCGCAAACATGTCCTGACGCTGGAATATGACCTCCAGCAGCACCTTCTGAAGGCTGTCTACTTTTTCTACGTCATTCCTTAATTCATCCATCCTGAAAGCTATGTCATTTTGAGTCATGATATCTACCTCCTGTATGTTAGCATATTGTTTATATATGCTAACATACGTTAGTAGATTGGTCAATATTTTTTTGATACAATGTGCTAACAAACGTTAGGAGGTTTATTATGGCTATATCAAAAATTCAAACAGGTCTACGGATTGATGAAACAACTTATGGTAAATTGAAAACCCTATCTGAAAGCGAAAATCGTTCCTTAAATAATTTAATTGAGTATGTGCTTAAAAGCTATTTATCTAATTACGAAAAGGAAAATGGCACTATTCCGCTTGCTCCTTATCCAGAAGATTAAGACCAATATCCACAAGCACAAGAATTAGCTGATTGATTGACACCCCCATTCGGTCAGCTCTTTCTTTTATTCTGTTATACTGGTTTTCTGGTATTCTTAAACCGGTTTGTATCTTATCTTCCATCAAAGTCGCCTCCTGTAAATATTTATTTATCCATCTTCTTTTCTTAATCCTTATGCCTGCTGCCATCCTTTTAAGAAATCACTGTAAACGCTCCAAACTCCTTTAATTCCTCCTGAAGATACTCTTTTACGCTTTCCATGGCAAGGTTCCTCCATGCTCCCCCGTCCGCCTCAAACAGCGCACAGCTTATGCCGTTTTTTGTGTCAGACATCCTAAACACAAACGATGACGCAGGCTGCTCCACCTCCGCAAATGTCCTGTATGGACGCAGTTTTACGGGATTTGGCACCACCGCGTCTGTTTTGGATGCAATCCCATTTCTTACTGTCGCTTTCTGTGTGACCCCGTCATCCCCATACTCTGTAAGGCTTCCGCTCTCCACAGCGCCCGAAAACCGGAGCAGCAGCGCCTTGTCCGTCTGTGGGTCGTCAAGAAACTTGGCCTGGATGCCAATGAGAAAAGCCTCATGGTCTGTGAACCTGTCATAGGCAAAGGAAGGCGCCTGGGCCTTCACGACTGCAAGGCATTCCCTCTTCCTGTCGCCGTTCAGCTGGGAAAACAGCGACACTTTCTCCGGGCTCTCTACCTGTATAATCATTTTTTCCGCCATAGCGTCTGTGTCTGACCTTATATAATCCACAAGGCTTGTCAGCGTGCTCATTTTTACAGGCTCCGCAAGGGGATAATGTCTGTCCAGCCTGTCCAGGCGTCTGTCTGAATAAACCTGCACGGTTCCGTCCGGCAGCGTCACATTCTTTATTTCCGCACGCCCCATGCCCACAAGATACTTTAACGCTTTTTCCAACATAACTTTTTCCTCCTTTTCGCTTACATAACCGCTTTCCGAAAATCAATCACGTCATTGCTGACTGCCGCTTTTTCTTCCCCAGCCGCAGGCGCGCCGCCGTCTGCGGCTTCCCGCTTTAGCGGCGGAGTCAGGTCATCAAAGCTCATCTGCCCCCTGACCTGCTTCCCATATTCCTGCGCATAGGCCTTTCCATCCCTTAAGTCCACGCCTATGGACATGCGGGTTCCCACAGGCGATACAGGCGCAAGCTTTGCGTCAACGGATACGGAAACCTCCGCGTCATCCCTGGCCTCGTTTTGGGCAAATGATATTTTTATCACTATCTGCCGCTGTTTTTTCCAGGGCGTGTTTGGGTCGCGCATGTTTCCAATAACCTTCCGCATGGCTTCTTCCGCCTTCTCCTGCAGGGCTCCCCCCGCAAATTCCCCAAGATTCAGTAAACGCTCCATCTGTCTCTCCTTTCCCTTGTAAATGTGTCAGTGCGGCATACATTCCGTTATGTCCAGATAGGGCGCCAGACACCGTCTCCCACGTCTCCGCACGCGGTAGCGCACTTTATGTATTTTGGGCTCCACAGGCTCCGCCATTGCCAGCGTCTCCGGAAGGTCAAAACATTCCGTTTCCTCTTTTCTGGCCGCTGCGTCAAGGAGCCCTTCCTGAATCAGATAATTCCTGACCGAACTGACCGAACAGCCTGTCTCCTCCGCAATCCGCCTCATGCTTTTCCCAGCTTTTTTAAGGCGCGCCATTTCTTCCACTTTTTCCCGCGGCACGCTCCTATTCCGCGGCGCTATTTTATGTTTGCTGAAAAGCATGTTTATATAGGGCGTAGATTTGCCCATCATTGCCGCAATCTCCACATTGCTTTTGCCCTGCTGCCGGAGACGGGCGAGGTTTTCCTTTGTCGGCTCCAAATTTCCTCCTTTCCCAGTGGGAACTTTCCTTCTCATTTTCCACCTCTGAAGCTTAATTCTTATCAATATGTATCCTGGCGACCTCTGCCGCCGCCCGATACACTAACGCATATTTGCTATCGCCATGAGTCTCCTCTACTTTTTCGAGAAATCTGTTAATATTCCCAAAAAAGCATCCGCACCTGACTATGATCTCATTATTTTTGTCCAAAAAAAATGTTGTAAAACGATTACGGCTGCCTGCCGGTCCAATCACCAATAAATGATTTTTTTGAAAAATTTCCGCATTGAGGCATACCTCCGCATTGCCACAGACCTCCGCATTGCCACAGACCTTCGCATCGCCATAGACCTTCGCATTGCCACAGACCTCCGCATTGTTATAGACCCACGCATGAGCGTCATGAGCAAGGTTTTCTTCCTTCTCTATCCATCCCCCCAGGTCGCCCGCCTTAACTGTGCCAAAAGATATGGCTGCTCTTATTCTTCTGACCGTAATATCTCCAAAGCAGCCTGTCTTTTTAGTCTCTCCTGTAAACTCATATTTTCGCATGCCGTCCTCCTGTCCTTATCACTGTTGTTTAAATTTGCTGTACACAAGCTCATCCCTGCGCCAGTCAGGGTAAATCCCACGCAGGTAGGACTCAAACTTTTCCAGCATTTCCGCCCTCATGCCTTTGTTCCCGTTGTCAAGCTGATGGTGGTGGCGTCTGCATCCAAGCGCTCCATTTTGCTCCACGCCAAGCCCCATGGCTGACTTTGGCACAAAGTGCATGACGTCGTATATTCCGGCGTCGCCCTCCGCCGGATACCCCATGGAACAGAAAATGCACTTGCCCTGGTCCCTTGCAATTATCCTTTTCCGTGTGTCGCTGTCAAACCGGAGCAGTTTTGTATATTTATGTGGTTTCTTTGCCATTCCGCCTCTTCCCCTCTCCTGCAGACGCTTCCAGCCCTGCAATTTTTCTTTCCAGCTCCGCCTCCTCCCGGTGCTTTTCTGCAAACAGCCTGTCCAACTCCCGGATTCCGTCAGGCGTAAGCCCTGTGTCCTCATACTCCCCCAGGCTGTCAACGCACGCCTGCAGCGGGCATTTCCCTTCCACAACGGGGAACGGCTCCTCCAGCCGCCACCGGCCCCCGCATTTTTTTGTAAGTCTTCTCATTTTTATCTCCTAAAATAGTTTTATCTGCCCTTCACACTGCTTTTTCCCCCGTTTCCGGGGCCTGTCCCTGCTTTCGCCCCCAAAGGCGTCCACAGGCGTATACGCAAAGCTGTGGCATCTGTTTGGCGACTCCGCGGCCGCCCTGCTTATTGTTTCATCCCTCTCCGTGCATCTGACAGCGCCGCCTGTTTCCAGGTAACAGCAGTGGCGGCACCTCTGCGTCCTTTCCACTATGCGCCCGCCTCCCCTCCGTTGTCAGGACAGCGGTAAATTTGCCCCCTGTCTGACAGCGCGTCCCGCTTTTCTTCCATGGAAAGCGTATGAGGCGTTCCAAGCTCACGGTGGATTTCCGTATACATCAGTTCCCGGTAGCAGTTATGCCGCCCTCCGCTTATTTCCACAAGATGCCCGCCCATCAGTTCTGACACCGCAGCCCACAGGTCCGCATTTGCAACCGGCTTTCCCTTAGCGTTTATCCATCCATTCTTTTTCCACTGCGGCAGCCAGTGGTTCCGCATAACATTCAAAACATGGCCGCATTCAGTGTTTACTCTGACGGAGCAGGTTTTTGTCAGCCGGGAAAGGGCCTTTTCAAGCAGGGTAAGAACAAGGATGTTTTCCGTTGTCCGCTCCATGTACAGCACAGCGTCCCGCGTTACAGGGACGCCGTTAGCCTTTTTGTATTCCAGTATGTACATCCCTGCTGCTCGTCTCCTGGATGGCCCCTTGAGGGATGTTTCTATGTAAATGTTGACTTCATTTTCCATTGCATTTATCCATCATTGCCTGCCGTTACAGACGCTTTCTTTAAGTCTCCCATCAACGGCCCGTCATGTATTCCATTTATTATTCCGTTGCGGAGTTCGACAAACGCCTCCGTTATCCGGTCTACGGCGCCTTCTGTAAACTCAACAATACAGGTTATTTCTTTATCATTTTTCACTGTAACCACCTCCTGTTAAAATCATATGAAAAACAGGTTGTACAACTTTCCTATATAACTATTTATAATTTCATCTAACGTGATTACGCAGCTTATTAAAACTCAATTCGGTATATAAAACGCTCAATTAATATCAATGTCATTTGCTTAAGCCTTCCCTCCGTTAAGTTAAAGCTTCGCTCCCTAAAATCTCTATTGCCATTACCTACCTTTTTTCCTTATACTGTATGTACAGGCTCCCGCCAGAGCCGAGTACAAAAGAAAGGAGAACGCTTATGCCCAAATTAAGCCTTATAAAACGATTTACTTTTCGGTGCCCTAACTGTAATACAAGTATAGGTTTTGAAGTTCCAAATCCATCAGCAACTAATGCCAATGATGAACTTGACAAATTATCAAGTACCATCAGCAACCTTATTTGCCCAAAATGCAGTACCTCATTAGGAACTGGTGCAATAAAATCCTTTAATGCTGTTAAAAGTTATAATTCATCTACAATTCTTCTTAATATCAGCATAAATGGTGGCACTGTAGAAATTATGTAAGCATATGTTAAATATGCCGTTTTCGCATTTCCGTGAAAGGATTATGGTATTCATAATCCTTTCACGGATTTATAAATTCCCTCTATAAATTCCTCATTGCGCCGAGATGCATCCTCAAGTAAAGTTTCTTCAGCTTGGCCATTCACAAATCTACGGATTTTTTCTATTTTCCGATTTGCTTCCGCAAGAACTTCCAATGACTCTTTTATTGAATATCCTTGTTTCGTTAATTCTTCGACTACTCCAATAGCACCTTTCTTTACACTTTTTTCGTGTATTTGTAACTTTTCGTTCATGTTATACTCCTACATCTGTAATTGGGCCATCTGCATTGGGGGATTGCGTGCCTGTTCAAAAGCAACATTCTTTGCACCGTTTTCTGCGATTTCTGCAACTCTCACCAGCGTCATAAAATATGCCTGACTTTGTGGAGTTAGTCTTTTAAGAATACCTGCTGTTTCTTCAACAGTCGTTTTCATCATTTTCATCACTCCTTTCATTAACTTTGTGATAACAAAATACCACATAAGAAATAATATGTCAAGCATTTCTATTAATTTTGTGATATATTTTGTTTTGAGTATTGATTTTATATATTTTCTGTGATAAAGTTGTATTACAATATCACAGGGGAGGTTTTTATGGTTCAACGTTTAAAAGAGGTTAGAAAGGCTTTGGGGCTTAATCAGACCGAATTTGCTAAACATCTTGGCATAACACAAACTGCTTATTCAATGATAGAAAGCGGAAACCGTCCATTAGCAGATAAATATGTCAAGGTCATTTGTTCTACTTTTAACGTAAGCGAAGCTTGGTTTCTGACTGGTGATGGGGAAATGTTTGTGTCATCTCCGTATGAAAAAGAATTTACAGACATCTTCGGACATCTGACACCGGAAACGCAACAATATCTTTTACTAATGGCAAAGGAATTACTTAATACTCAGCAAAAGCTATTAAGCCCAAATCCTAAAAGACCTACCCCACACAATTCTGAAAAATGATGCAGGTACATCACCGTACCTGCATTTTTTCAAAA
>CAMUHA010000141.1 GCA_947088515.1 uncultured bacterium | reverse complement strand
CCACAGGCGTTGACGCCACAGCTGTTACAGAAGGGGAAACCTACGCCTTTAAGATGGAAAAATGACAAAGCTTACAACAAAGGAGATTGCTGTGTTTGCAATGCTTGGAGCTGTAATGTACGCTTCAAAGATGATAATGGAGGTTGCGCCTAATATACACCTGTTGGGCGCCTTTACCATTGCTTTTACAGTAGTTTACAGAAAAAAGGCATTGTATCCGATTTACACATATGTAATTTTAAATGGAATTTTTTGCGGCTTTGCCGCTTGGTGGATACCTTATTTATACTTATGGACAATTCTTTGGGGGGCTGTTATGCTCCTGCCAAAGAATATGCCCAAAAAAGTACAGCCGTTAGTGTATATGATGGTATGCGCCGCCCATGGTTTTTTATTTGGAACCCTTTATGCCCCAGCCCAGGCAATTATTTATGGGATGAGCTTTCAGGGCATGGTGGCCTGGATTGCGGCAGGGCTGCCATGGGATTTTATGCACGGAGTAAGTAATTTTTTCTGCGGAATACTGATACTTCCTGTTATCGGCGCGTTAAGACTTGCAGAGGGAAAATCCTGATGTCTTGATGCCGCTGCGCAAAGGAAATTCCGATAGCGGTTCCTATAACAAATGGTTTAGGGAACCGCTTTTTGCGGCTATATTTAGCCGTGTAAGTATATTGTCAAGAGAGGCGCTTAGATAAAGCAGCAGTTCCTGACCCAAGATATCTGGCTGGGTAGAAGGCGTCATATATTTTTGTATAAATGATTTTACTGCCAAAAGCGCCTGCTCTCTTATCTGATGTTGCTCTTTTGACAAAAAAACGTTCTGGATTTTCTGGTAATCTTCATTTCTAAATTCCATATCCTGCAATGACTTTTGCGCAAGGAGATGCGCCACAACATTCATAAACACAATTTCACAAATATTCTCCACAAGGTCTGTATATTGCCTGTGATACCTGTAAAGAATATCTGAAACTGATTTTTCAGAAAATTGTCCCAGAAAAGCCTGTTCCAGATAAATACAGTTGATATAAGCATAAATTCTGTCGATTCCGCACAATTTCGGAGCGAGGGACACAACCGGATAATCCAGCGTAAGGATTGTATCCTGCGGACAAAACCTTGCATCGTATCGCTTGAAAAATTCTGGTATACCATTTATAAAGGTATCATGAAGGCAGCGGCACTTGTAACAGCAAAAGGAAGGAAGCATTTGATTGTATTTATCAAGGGCAAGCTTTACTTTCCGGATTACAGCTTCAAATCCCAGCTCATAGGCCTGACGGGCCGGAAGTTTTTGGGATACGGTTACAATACCTTCGTGACCGGCGTCTGGTTCCTGAATGCAGTATAAAACAGCCTCCATCAGCTGACTGGCTTCCTCATAAGTAATTGACGTGCTTTCAAAGCCGGTATATTTTTCTGACAGTTCTGCCACCAGAGGCAGTAACTCTTCCATTTCGTAGTTCATAGGTTTCCTTTCTATATGAAAAACAGAATTTATAGTTTACGAAGTATTTTCCGGGACATTACTTTTATCCCCAGAAAAGCTCTTTCAGAGTATCAAAATATAAATCATAGTCCCAGCGTTTTACCTCATCTAGCTGAAAATATTCTCCATATCCCATTGAAGCCCTGTGCCCCTGATATCCAGCCCGGATTGCCTGTGCAAAGTTATTTAAACATGTGCCTTCCAGATAATCTAAATCCCCAAAACAAATGGTTTCAAATTGCTCTTTCATAAAATGAAGAAGCTCTTCATCTGTGATTTCATCCAGCATTTCATTTTTATACATATAAAATATTTCCTGAAGCCGGATAATCGTATCCACATAATTGTTCTGGTCAATATAAGAAGAATCGCAGAATTCCTCTATAATTTGCGCTGTGATGCCGGAACCGAATTCTACCCGGCCCTCCGCTTTTAGCGTATGGGCACGCTCTGATACAATCAGTTTTGCTTCCTGACTGCTTAGGGACAGCCCATATTTTTCAGTGAACTGATTGGTTTCCAGAACCTTTGCAAGCTGACTTTGCTGCTGAAGTAATTCCATCCAATTCTTTTCCATTTTCCATTTCTCCTGATTAAAAGCGCCGCATCCGCCCGTCCGGAGCCTTTGATAATCATAGAAAATCCAGTCCGAAAACCAGCTTGGATTCTCAAATACATTCTGGTATGGGCGAATGCTGATTTATAGTTCTTCTGTAGCCCATGCTGTATAGTATATACCTGCTGGCAAAAACATTCATACGATTATAGCATTGCCGGTTTCTGAATGAAAGTCTGTTAATTTTGAAATTTATATGATATAATATCATCAAGAGGTTACTGAATATGTGGAAATCTTTAATATCAGTATTGACCTTTGGCAGGTTGAAATAATTAAATATGGCACCGTACAGGCGGCGTTTCCCCTCCTTATATGGGAGAACTGGAACGCTGCTTTTTTTGTTTTGCGCTACGAAGATCGCACATGTAATTATCCTGTACCGTTGGGGAGAGAAATTCTGCCAGTGGTGCAGGGGACCTTGTTTTTTATGCGGTATTTGTCTATGATGGGTTTTGGATACAGGTAACTTGTTCTGGCAGGTTCCCGGAAAGGAAGACAAAAGGATGTCTGTAGTCGGTCTGTATTGTGAAAGCTTTGCACTTTTACGGGACATTGAAACTGCATTTGAAACAGCCCGTCTGGAAGTTCTGTTAGGCAGGGGCGATGGCGAAAGGCTGCCAGCAGAAGATTGTCTGATGCAGGTTATAGATGGGCGGGAGAGCCTGGCGGAGGGAAAAGAATTATGGACAAGCCATCTATCTTTTTTAATCCTAGCCCTAAAGGACATCAGGGAAGCTTTTGCAACATCAGAAAGGCTTTGGCAAGGAAATCCATCGCTTTCCATTATTTGTGTGGTGAGTCAGCCAGAAGAAGTTTTTGCAGCTTTGCCCTATCCCTTTTTTCATGTGGTAAGGGAATTTTCACTGGAACAGGACTTGCGGGCTGTGCTGCAGAAGATAGAAAGAGTTGGATCACTCCTTCCAAAATGGTGTGCTTTTCAGGGAAAAAATGAACTGGTGAGAGTAAGGCTGAAGGAAATTCTGTATCTGGAAAGTGACCGTCACCAAATCCGGGTACACATGGAAAAAAGAACAGAAAGCAGATTATGCAGGGAAGAAGGAGAGTGTTTTACTATTGCTGAAACCCTGGCCGGGTGTGAGGAGAGGCTGAAAGCCTCCGGCTTTGCCAGAATCCACAAAAGCTTTCTTGTCAACCTTTATCATGTGGCAAAGCTTGGAAAGGAGAAACTTGTTCTTGACTGTGGCACGCAGCTTTACATTAGCCGTCATCGCTATGGGGAGATTAAGTTTCAGTTTGAAAACTATATACGTCACATGGACTTTTTGTAAAAAGTCAGAGAGAAATTGCAGCATAGGAGCAACATTTATGGAAATGATTCAGGTTGAGAATTTAAAAAAAGATTTTTGTTATTATAAAAAAGCAGTAGGGATGAAAGGCTCCCTGCACAATCTTTTTCACAGGGAAACGCTCATAAAAGAGGCGGTAAAAGATATTTCTTTTACGGTAGAAAAAGGAGAAATTATTGGTCTGCTGGGTCCTAATGGAGCGGGAAAGACCACCACGCTGAAAATGCTTTCCGGTATTTTGTTCCCCACATCAGGCAAAGTGTCGGTAGATGGATTTGTGCCCTGGGAACGAAAAAATGAATTTAAGCGGCGGTTTTCTATTGTTATGGGGCAGAAGAACCAGTTATGGTGGGATTTACCTGCCAGCGACAGCTTTTATTTGAATAAATGTATTTTTGGGGTGGAGGACCAGGAGTATATAAGAACTGTGGAAGAGTTAGCGGAGCTTTTGGAGGTAAAAGAGCTGATGGGCGTGCAGGTGCGGAGGCTTTCTTTAGGGGAGCGGATGAAAATGGAAATTCTTGCGGCGTTGATTCACCGGCCGGATATCCTTTTTCTGGATGAGCCCACCATTGGACTTGATATTGTTTCACAGCAGAAAATCCGGGATTTTCTGCGCTACTATAATGAACAGGAAAAGACAACCATTATTCTGACCAGCCATTACATGCGGGATATTGAGGAACTTTGCAGGAGGGCGGTAATTATCAGTAAAGGACAGGTGGTTTATGATGGGATGCTTTCTGAAATTAATCATCTGATGGGGGACAAAAAGGTGCTGACTCTTAAATTTTCAGGAATTGTGTCAGGGGAGCAGATTTCTCCATTTGGCAGGGTAAGGGAGCTTAAAGAAAAGGAGGCGGTTCTGGAAGTGCCAAAGGATACCTTAAGAGAGGTTATGACCGCTGTTTTATCAGGGTTTCCAGTAGAAGATTTTACGGTAACGGAAGTGCCGTTAGAGGAGAGCATCTCCCTGATTTTCAGGAAGGAGGATGGGGCGCTATGAATCCTTACCGCTGCGTCTTCCAGATGGGAATTGAAAAGTCGCTGGAATACAGAGTCAATTTTCTGCTGACCATGCTAAGCGGCGTTTTTCCTATTATCATACAAACGTTTATGTGGAGCTATATGTACGGACACACGGATGCCGCATCGGCCACCGGATACACATACAGCCAGATTATGGTGTATACACTGTTAGCCACACTGGTTTCCCAGTTGGTAAATACCGGTTTTGAATGGCAGGTTAATGATGACATCAAAAAGGGTGGGCTGAATAAATATCTGGTGCGTCCAGTGCACTATGGCGGTTATCAGTTCTGGTCTTTTTTGGGAGAAAAGATTCCCCAGCTTTTGTTACTTATGGTGGTATCTGTGTTTCTGATTGGGTTTTCTGTGTTCTTTTTTGGACTGACACTTTCAGGAACCCGTATACTTTTGTTTATTGCAAGCCTTGTGCTTGCCCTTGCGCTGAACTTTTTCATGTTTTATTCTTTAGCGCTTTTAAGTTTTTTTCTTACCGATGTGAATCAGTTTTTCGGAACAGTCAGTATTGTGCTGGTGGTAATAAGCGGTGGTATTTTTCCCTTAGATATTTTTGGGAAAAAGGCAGTCATAATCACAAGGATTCTGCCCTTTGGCTATACTACACAGTTTCCGGTTAATATTATAAACGGCAGATACGACCTTGCAATGACAGGAACAGGGTTTTTATGCCAGATATTTTGGATTATATGTTTTGGTCTGCTATGTGAATTATTATGGAAAAAGGGGCTGAAACATTTTGCAGCAGTGGGCGGCTGAAAATCAGCAAAGATTAGAAGAACTAAAAATAGAGGATAAGTGATGAAAAAGTATTTGCGTCTTGTAGGTGTATTTATGAAATTTTCCCTGATGTCTCAGCTGGAATACCGCATTAATTTTTTGGCAGGTGTGGTGGTGGAAATGGGATGGATGTTGGTGAAGCTTTTGTATGTGGCGGTGGTATACCGTATTGGAATTAACATTGGAGTTCTCACACCGGACCACATCATGCTGTTTATTGGGATTTATGTGCTGATGACGGGATTTTATATGCTTTATTATCTCAACTTTACAAATCTAAGCGCAATGGTGCGGGAAGGGGAATTAGATATGTATCTGGTAAAGCCCGTTTCCTTGCAGTTTCTGGTAACATTGCGGCAGTGGAGTTTTCCCATGTTTCTGCCAAATGCTGTGGCAGGCAGTATTTTAATTGCCACAGGCTGGAGCCGGGCCGGACTTTTAGTAAGTGCAGGAAGAGTGGCCGGATTTCTTTTTTTGCTGCTATGCTCTAATCTGCTGACCTACAGTCTGTTTCTGATTCCCAATCTGCTTAGCTTTTGGATTGTCTCTACAGGTGGACTGGCAGATATTACGGCGGCCACGTGGGACTTTAACAATATGCCGCAGATGATATACGGAAAGTGGATGCAGCGGATAGGAACCTTTATTCTTCCAGTGTTTGTCATTACGAATTTTCCGGGATTGTTCCTTATGGGAGAATTATCTCCTGTCATGTTCCTTTGGGCGGCGCTGTCCCCTGTGCTGTTTTTTGCGCTTGCAAGAATGCTTTGGAAAAAGGCGGTGAGAAATTACAGCAGTGCGAGTTCATAAACATACAGGGCAATATGCCGGGCTGCCTCATGACAAAGTGAAAAACAAAAGACAGAACAGTATAGCAGAAGAACTACAGGCTGGAAATCTAAAAAGGTTTCCGGCTTTTTTTGCCTTTAAATATGAATTTTGATGCCTGCTGAAAAAACACTAGACAGAGCCAGATTTTTTCTGAAGAGATTCCCGGTATTATTTGACGCTGTGAACAGTCAGATTTACAATAGGCAGGTAAAAAAAGAAATTGTAAGATTGCAAAGATAAGCAGTTTGAACAGTTATTTTTAGAGAATCTTAAGAAATTTTTAGAGAATCTTGTAATTTTTACCGTGTATCATTCGTTATAATTATGTAGGAGACAACCCCATATATTTTATGACATTTCCAAAATAGGTATTGACAAAATCTGTATTAGTTATATAATACAATAGTACAAGAAAAACAAGGAGCGTTTTCACAAATGAATGAATTAATTGAAATCCGGGACATGTGTAAGATTTATAATCCCGGTGAAAATGAAGTCCGGGCGCTGGACCATGTGGATTTAAAAATTGATAAAAATGAGTTTGTGGCCATCATCGGCCAGTCTGGTTCCGGTAAATCTACGCTTATGAATATGCTGGGGTGTCTGGATGTGCCTACCAGCGGTATATACATATTAAATGGTCAGGATGTATCCAACCTGACAGATGACGACCTGTCAGATATCCGAAACCGGGAAATTGGTTTTATATTTCAGGGATTTAATCTGATAGCTGGTCTGACTGCGCTTGAAAATGTGGAATTGCCACTGATATACCGGGGAGTTGCCCGGAAGGAGCGGCTGCGTCTTGCACAGATTGCGCTTGAAAAGGTGGGATTAAAGGCAAGGATAGACCATAAGCCGTCAGAGATGAGCGGAGGGCAGCAGCAAAGAGTTGCCATTGCCAGAGCAATTGCGCAGGCGCCGCCTGTGATTTTAGCAGATGAGCCTACAGGAAATCTTGATTCAGGCTCCACACAGGAGATTATGGAAATCTTAAAGGGGCTGCATGCAGAAGGCAGGACAGTTATACTGATTACCCACGATAATGATATAGCTGACAGAGCCAGGCGCATTATACGTATCAGGGATGGCAAAATTGTGGATGATATCATAAACCGGCAGGAAATAAAATGCAAAACCAGTTGATTCCCACAAGCAATGGGCCAGGTGGCTTCTTGCAGACTTTTGGCTTTTGCAATTACAATAATTTATAATAAGTTGGAGGGATAAGCAATGTCTGATAAGAAAACGGACGAAGGAAAAACAGAAAACATGGAAATCACACTAATGGAAAAGGAGAAGAAAGGAAAAGAAAAGAAGCCGAAAAAAGAAAAGAAACCTCTTGACAGAGCGGCAAAGAAAAAGCGCAGACGGATTATCACGGTTGTTGTCGTTTTGCTTATTGTGGCGGCTTTTGTAGGAAAGAATATGCTGAGTGAGGAAGGTCCCCAGGCATATGTGGCAACTACATCAGCTGTTACCGGGGAAATTGAACAGACCATCAACACCAGCGGCACTGTAACCACCGAAAAGACCAAAAGCTATTTTTCAGATGTCAGTGTAAAGATTGACAAAGTGTCTGTGGAGGCAGGAGATGCAGTGAAGGCAGGTGATATGCTGATTGCTTATGATGCGGGCGAGATTGCAAAGGAAAAAGAACTTGCAGAACTTAAGGCGAAGTCAGCGGAAGGAAGTTACCGGAATTCCATTCAGAGCAATAATGAAAAATTAGGGGACATTAATGAGGCAAATGTTAATATAGAAGTTCTGGAACAGCAGATAACGTTTACAGAAAACTGTATTACCGATTTGGAAAACAAAATTGAAAAGAAGAAAAATGACTTGGCCTATGAAGGCGCCCTTCTTCAGATATCTCTGCTTGACTGGCAGGACCAGCCGGATTCAGAGGAATATATGGGTTTGCAAAAACAGGTGCAGCTTAACAGCTACGAACAGCAGAATAACAAAGAAATCAGGGGATGGCAGGATGAACTGGATGCCCAAAATAAGATACTTTCAGAATTGAAAGAATACCGTTCTGAAATGAAATCCCAGAAAAGTTCTGCAGAGGCAGGCAAAATGACCTCCGGTGCAAGACAGGAGCTGGAAGCCCAAAACCAGACAAAGGAAATTGAAGCGGCCAACTCCATAGAAGATTTGGATGCAGCGGCAGGCGGTGTCATTGCAGAGTTTGATGGCGTTGTTACGGAAATAAGCGCTGTGGAAGGAGGAAGCATGGCTGCAGGCTCCCAGCTTCTTAAATTGGAAAGCACACAGGATGTTGTGGTGAGAATCACTGTAACTAAATATGACTTGGATAAGATAGCCATGGGACAGAAGGCGGTAGTGACCATTGGCAGCAAAGAATATCAGGGTGAGGTTTCCAAAATCAATAAGATGGCAGAAAAAAATAACAGCGGCGCGGCAGTAGTGGGGACAGAAATTAAAATAATTAATCCTGACAGTGATGTGATTCTTGGTGTAGAGGCGAAGGTAGTTATCAGCACAGCACAGGAGAAAAATGCAGTGTTGGTTCCGGTAACGGCAGTCAATGTAGATATGGATGGGGAATTTGTTTATGTAGCTGAATCTGGTATACTGGTCAAAAAACCTGTTGTGACAGGAATTTCTTCCGATACCATGGTTCAGGTTACAGAAGGGCTCCTGGAAGGGGAGCACGTGGTTGTAGATGTGACTGCATCCCTTGTAGAAGGCATGACAGTTATGGAAATGCTGCAGTAAGCAGACTTCCGGATTTTTACTAAAAGCAGCAGTTTCACGGGCAGGACCGTGACAGGCAGGGGGTATGAAAATGGCACAAATTTGGGAATACATAAAAATTGCCCTGATGAATATCAGAAGCAATAAAGGGCGTTCCGTTCTCACCATGTTGGGAATTATTATTGGAATTTCCTCTGTTATAATGGTCATTTCCATTGGTAACGGCGTGCGTGGGCAGGTAAATTCAGAGCTGGAATCGGTTGGCAGCGGCCAGATTGCATTTTATGTGGACAGCACCAGAAAAGACACAACT
>CAMUHA010000140.1 GCA_947088515.1 uncultured bacterium | reverse complement strand
TGTTTCATATTTCACTGTCCCTCATCTTTCTTAACAAACCTTCAAACCAGTCGATATTGAATTTAATTAACTCCTTTCCATAAAGAGCGGAAACAAATTGATAGTTAAGTATATCCTTATTTTCTTCTGAAATCTTTAGATTTTCTGCTTCTTCACATATTGCCGTTAACACACTATATAGTTCATTCAAAAACATTAAATGCTGTTGTATGCTTTTTTCGCGGTTCTTTTTTTCCGAAAATCCCATAAAATAAACCTTTGCTAACTCCGGGCTTTTGGGGCATTGCTCTTCTATGGGGGCGTTTATCCAGTCAAAAAAATGCTGTCTTCCACTTTCAGTTATATAATAAATTTTTTTATACTTTCCATTATCAACAATTTCTTCATAGCTGATAAATCCAGAATTTAGTAACTTTTTTATAGCTGCCTGTATACTTCCCATACTACTGCTGTACATTAAATTTATTCCTTTGTTGATTCTTTCCCTTAGTTGATATATTGTTCTATTACACATAAGTAAAAGACCAAGAATAATATTGTCCATGATTTACCTCTCAATATTATCAATAGTAAGCATTTGTGAAACACGGAGATGTGGAAACATTCTTAGAATATATTCAGCAAGTTTATAAGTTTCGCAATCGCATATTACTATTAGTAATATTACTATTATACCTATGTAAGGAAAAAAAGTCAATCATCAAGATACTTAAATCTATTCAGAAGTAAAACAAAAACCTCGCATACAGCAATAAATCGTATGCGGGGTTTATATTAAGGCAGTTAGCACTGATTTGTTATTTATAAAACAATTGTTCCGGAAAGATTACTATTTAAAACGGACATTCATATAGGAAATGATTTCCTCCACACATCTGTCATATCCTAATTTTGAGCTGTCCAGACACAAATCATAATTTCGTGCATCTGTCCATTCTCTTCCCGTATAATATTTATAATATTCTGCCTTGTGTTTATCCGTTTTTAAAATAAACTTTTCCAGTTCTTTAGGAGACATACTATGTTTTTTGGCGGCCTGTTCCATGCAGTATTCATGTGGTGCGTGAATAAACACACTAAGTACATTGTCATAGTCTTTTAAAATAAAATCCGCACATCTTCCAACAATCACACATGATTCTCCCTGTGCAAGCTGTTTGATAATTTTGGCCTGATAATTAAACAGGTTCTGCGTGGATACAAAATCATCGCTTTCTGGAGGAATTAATTCCCCATGATATACACTATGTGCAATTTTAAATAATCTGGTACTCTTTATTTTTTCGTCGGCATTGACAAACAGAGCTTCATTAATTCCGCTGTCTTCTGAAGCAAGCTTCATAAGCTCCTTGTCATAATAATGAATGCCCAGCCTTTCTGAAAGCATCTCCCCTATAGTGCGTCCGCCGCTTCCATATTGTCTTGCAATGGTAAATACTATTTTTTCCTTCATAAAAAATACCCCCAATATTTTTATTCACCTAAATAAGCCTTTTTGATAGAATCATTATTTAATAAATCATCTGCTTTTCCATCAAGCACAACCTTTCCTGTTTCAAGCACATATGCACGTTCTGAAATAGAAAGAGCCTTTTTGGCATTTTGTTCTACCAAAAGTACAGTCGTTCCACTTGCACTTACCTCTTTTATAATATCAAATATTTCATTAACAAATATTGGTGAAAGTCCCATAGAAGGTTCATCCATAAGTATAATTCGTGGATGGGACATAAGTGCTCTTCCCATGGCCAGCATCTGCTGTTCCCCCCCGCTTAAAGTCCCGGCCAGCTGATTCTGTCTCTCTTCCAGCCTGGGGAAACGTTTATATACAGTCTTTAACGTTTCTTCCATCTCATTTTTATCTTTCCTGGTATAAGCTCCCATTTTCAGATTTTGAAGTACCGAAAGGTTTGCAAACACACGTCTTCCTTCAGGTACATGCGCCATTCCCATGGAAACAATTTTGTGGGCAGGCATCTTGGTTATATCCCTGCCATCAAATGTAACAGTTCCCATTTTAGCTTCAAGCAGTCTTGTTACTGTATGAAGGATAGTGGTTTTTCCTGCACCATTTGCACCAATCAAGGCAACTACTTCCCCTTCATTAACTTCAAAGGATACTCCCTTGATAGCCTGTATCATTCCATAATATACTTCCAAATCCTTTACTTCAAGCATTGCCATAGCTTATTTCCTCCCTGTTGCTTATTCGCCCAAATATGCTGTGATAACCTGGGGGTCATTCAGTACCGCACTGGTAGAGCCTTTTGATAAAATCCTGCCAAAATTAAGTACTGTAAGTTCTTCACAGATTCCTGACACCAGTTTCATGTCATGCTCAATCAAAAGAATTGTCATATCAAAATTATCACGTACAAAGCGGATGGTTTCCATAAGCTCCATTGTTTCATTGGGATTCATGCCTGCAGCGGGTTCGTCCAAAAGCAACAGTTTAGGTTCTGTTGCAAGCGCTCTTGCAATCTCCAGCTTGCGCTGCTTACCATAGGGTAGATTGGCAGCTAGATAATCTGCTTCTTTATCAAGTCCAAATACGCTTAAAAGCTCCATGGCCTTTTCTGTCATGGCTTTTTCCATTTTAAAGAAATTAGGCATCCGCAATATGCCCTCTATGGTGGAATATTTATAATGATTATGAAGGCCTGCTTTTACATTATCAATAACACTAAGCTCTTTAAATAGCCTGATATTCTGAAAAGTCCGTGCAATTCCGGCTTTATTAATGTCTATTGTTTTCAAGCCAGTAATGTCTTTTCCATCTAATGAAATTACTCCTTCATTTGGTTTATATACCCCTGTAAGTAAATTAAATACTGTTGTTTTTCCTGCACCATTAGGTCCTATCAAACCATACAGTTCTCCCTTTTTGATGGTAATTTCAAAATCATCCACTGCCCGGAGTCCGCCAAAGGAAATTCCTAAATTTTTTACTTCCAATAATGCTGCCATGTTTACCGTACCTCCTTTTTAAACAACCGCCTGAAGGAATATCTTTTACGAAGCTCAATCAACTTCGGACTCCAGTTAAACAGCATCATAACTATCAGGACAATGGAATAAATCAACATACGGTAATTGCTTAGTCCTCTTAAAAGCTCAGGAAGCAGTGTTAAAATAATTGCAGAAATAATAGACCCTTTTATGTTTCCAATTCCTCCAAGTACCACAAAAACAAGAATCATAATTGACATATTATAACCAAAGTTCTTTGGTGTAGCCATAAGATTATTTAAATTATGTGCATACAATACGCCTGCAACTCCTGCAAGAGCAGCAGAAATTGAAAATGCCATCAATTTATATTTTGTAATATTGATGCCAATGGATTCCGCCGCAATTAAATTGTCTCTGATTGACATAATTGCACGACCGTCTCTGGAGTGAATCAGATTAAGAACTATAATTAATGTAATAATAATCAAAATAACACCAATGGTAAATGTGGAGTCTTTTGGTGTTCCTGTAATGCCCTGTGCACCATTAATGATAACATCACCATCTTCCTTTAATCCAAGTGACAGAGAGTCCTTCATTGAAAAATGCAGTCCATCGCTATCTCTTCCAATATATAAAACATTGATAATATTCTGGATTATTTCTCCAAATGCAAGGGTAACAATAGCAAGGTAATCTCCCCGCAGTCTTAAAACCGGCATTCCAATTAAAAAACCAATAATACCAGCAAATATTGCCCCTATTAAAATTGCTAATATAAACCGCAGAATGCCTACAGTAATAACCTCTTGCATATATCGTGAAAAGAAAGCTCCTGTAAAAGCGCCTACACACATAAACCCTGCATGACCAAGGCTAAGTTCTCCAAGAATGCCGACTGTCAGGTTTAAAGATACCGCAAGAATGACATAAACACATAAAGGAACTAAAAGTCCCTGCATAAGACTGGATACTTTTCCGCCGCTTATCAGAATTTCCATAACAAGCCAGGCAGCAATTACAAGACCATACGTAACAACATTTTCTTTTGTATTTTTATTTAATTTTAGTTTCTTCATTATAATATCCTCCCTACACCTTTTCCTGTATTTTTTTGCCAAGGATACCTGTAGGCTTTACAAGAAGGACGATAATTAATACCATAAACACAATTGCATCTGCCATTTGGGACGAAATATATGCTTTACCCAAAATTTCTATAATACCAAGTACAATTCCTCCAATCAACGCTCCTGGAATTGAACCTATGCCTCCAAACACAGCAGCAACAAAAGCTTTAATGCCAGGCATGGAACCTGTATAAGGGGTAAGGGAGGGGTAAGCTGAACACAAAAGCATACCAGCAATGGCAGCTAAGGCTGACCCAATAGCAAAGGTAAGGGAAATCGTCCCATTTACATTAATTCCCATCAATTGTGCAGCTCCTTTGTCTTCCGAAACTGCAAGCATCGCCTGCCCAACTTTTGTTTTATTGATAAAAAGCGTAAGACCAGTCATAATAATAATGCAGGAAATAATTGTTACAATGGTTTCACCCGAAATAGTAATCTGACCGTCAGCTAATTTAACCGCAGGTATTGTAACTACAGATGTAAAAGCTTTGGTATTTGCTCCAAAAATAAGCAATGCCATATTCTGAAGGAAATAGCTGACGCCTATTGCCGTAATCAGTACAGCAAGGGAGGAGGCTGCCTGACGTAGGGGTCTGTATGCAATATATTCAATTGTAATTCCAAGCAGTGTACACAGCGCCACAGCCAGAAGAATGCCAACAGCAGGAGGAAGCCCCTGCATACTGACTGCAAAAAATATGGTAAAGCCGCCAACCATAATTACATCGCCATGGGCAAAGTTCAGCATTTTGGCAATACCATATACCATGGTATAACCAAGTGCAATGATAGCATAAACACTTCCCAAACTGATTCCATTAATTAAATAAGATATAAAACTCATAAGAACACCTCTGCGTATTTTTTGTATCCAAATATCTGTGGTTTTTATCAGAACGTGCAATTATCATGGCACGCTTCTATTTAGTATAGCAGATGTAACAGTCTGCTGGCAAGTTTTTTTCCCATATCACAAAAGAGGGCTGCCACTGCAACCCTCTCTGGTAGCCTTTATACATTGCTAAATAAATTCCATTATTGGATTAAGGAATATGTTCCATTTACAATTTCCATTGCTTTGGGAGCTTTATTTACAGCGCCGTCAGCATCCCAGGACATTGCTTCACCTGTAAGACCATCTACATTGATTTCTGCCATAGCGCCTTTAAGCTTTTCACAAATATCGGAAGCGCTTTCATCCGGTGTTGCACCACTTTTTTCAATGGCAGCCTTAAGAATATAAACTGCATCATAAGCATCTGCTGCAAACTGGTTGGGTGTATCGCCATAAGCAGCTTCATAAGCGCTTACAAAGGATTTGGTTGCTTCATCTTCTGCATCTGCTGCAAAAGGTGTTAACAGCATTACACCTTCTGCTAAGGAAGCATCGAAGTTTTCTACATTCAAAATTCCATCCAGTCCGTCACAACCAAAGAATTTGGGTGTATAGCCCATGCTGTTTGCCTGTGTTAAAATTAAAGAAGCTTCCGCATAGTAAATTGGCAGGAAAACAAGCTCTGCACCAGCATCTTTTGCTTTCTGGAGCTGTACGGAAAAATCTGTCTTATTGCTGGAAGTAAATGCTTCTGCTGATACAATTTCAAATGGCTGATTAGCAGCTTCCTGTGCAAACTTCTCATAAATGCCAGAAGAATATACATCAGAACTGTCATATATTACAGCAACTTTCTGTGCTACTGCATTGGTTCCAATATACTCTGCTGCACCAACACCCTGGTTAGGATCTGTAAAACAAACCTGATATACATTATTGTTATTTTTGATAATATCTACAGAAGAACCTGACGGTGTAAGCTGGAACATATTATCATTGGCAGATTCTGCTGCCACTGCAATACAGCATCCGCTGGTAGTGGTTCCAACTAACATCTGCATTCCCCAGTCTTTTAATGTATTATAAGCATTGACTGATTTTTCATTGTCACACTCATCATCCTGGAAATTGTACTCAATCTGATAACCATTAATGCCTCCAGCTTCATTGATTTCCTTAACTGCAAGGTCAGCGCCATTTTGTACCGCAATACCATAAACAGCTGCGTCTCCTGTAGAAGGTCCAATTGCGCCAATTTTAAATGCGGCCCCCTCTGCGCCTGTACTGTCAGACGCACCTGCGGCATCCTCTGTACTTTCATCTGCGGCTGCATTTTCACTGTTTCCATCAGAAGACGCTTTATCTTCTGTTGCTGAATTGCCAGAACCTCCATCGGCCGTTTCATTTGCATCTTTGCCACATCCCGCAAGTGTTGCTATGGACATAGCTGCTACAAGTAAAAGGCTCACTACTCTTTTTTTCATAAATTTTCCTCCTCTATCTAAAATTTCTTCACGTGCAATCATACTCCAATTATATAATCTTGTCAACTTTGTAATTAAATTTTTATTTATATTAATGTATAAATTTACATACTTTCCTGTTTTTTATCAATATTGGATTTTTTATGAAAGTATATATTTTAAGCAGCCGGAGAAAATAAAACTGAAAGCCAGAAAGAAATATGGTTTTAGAAAATGACTGAATGGAGGTATTTATATGAATAATAAATGTTTGGATTATATTGCGCTTACAATTGCAATTATTGGCGCAGTAAACTGGGGGCTGATAGGATTTTTCTCTTTTGACCTGGTGTCTTTTATCTTTGGCAATATGTCCTGGTTATCCAGAATAGTATACGCACTGGTAGGTATTTGTGGCGTTTATCTGATTACCTTTTATATGTATGCCGGCGGTACTGCCGAGGCAAAAGAATAATCAGCATTAAAGAACCTCAATACCTGAAAGCAGCTGGCTCAATGTCCAGCTGCTTTCAGGTAAAAAAATTTACTGCTCTTCCATTTCAAATGTATCGGCGTTTATCAGCTTTCCATCACGCCAGATTCTTTCCAAATCATAAAAAAGTCTGTTTTCCCGGTCAAAAATATGAATAATAATGTCTCCAAAATCAAGCAATACCCAATTGGCATTTGTATATCCCTCTTTTTGTTTTAGAAAATACCCTGCCCTGCCAAGTTTTTCTTCCACATTATCAGATAATGTCTGTATCTGGTTTTTGTTGGACCCATTTGCAATAATAAAATAGTCTGCAAGAACAGAAACTTGACTGATATCAATCACTCTCACATCTTCAGCTTTTTTATCTTTCAACGCTTCTATTGCCATTTGGGCAAGTTCTTTTATTTTTTCGGGAATTAAGTCTGTCATTTTATTCCTCCTCTCTCTTGGTACAGTTCCTATAAGTTACATAATAATTATAGGTCTGCTGTGTCATAGGATCAGGGGTATCAATATCCTGAAGATATATCAACGTATCTTTTAATATCTGTAAAAGCGCTTCATCCAAATCCTGAAATGCCAGCTTACGTATTAATGGAAGATTTGGCGCATTTTTTCTTCCAGGCTCAATATAGTCTGCAATAAAAATAATTTTTTCAAGGCAGGACATTGCCGGTCTTCCGGTCGTATGATTTAATATGGCATTTAAAATGTCTTTATCATGAATATGAAACTGCTTTTGGGCAATGTAACTGCCTACCTTTGCATGAAGCAGATACAGATTTCTTTTTTCTATATCGGAAACTGGAATATTATGTTTTTCACATATATGCAGTTTTTTGTCATTATCCATACATTTGGCGCAATCATGTAAAAGACCGGCAGTCAGGGCTTTTTGTGCATTTTCCTGATGACACATTGCCAGCGCCGCTGCTGTATAAGCAACTCCAAGTGTATGTTCATAACGCTTTGGGTCAAGGGCTTTTTCCATTCTTTTTCGTATTTTTCTATTATCTGCAATTTTCATGTTCATCCCCCTGCATATTTTTCTAACGATATATTCCTTCTTTTTCAATATATGCGATTACACTGTCAGGAATCATATAACGCACTGACTGTCCATTCTTTATTTTCTTTCGGATTTCAGAAGAAGAAATATCAATATAACGGGAAGGCATAATCCGAATATCCGATTGGTAGGATGCAGTCAGATAGTCAGCAATTATTTTAATTTTGTCCTCTGTTCCAGTGCCGCGTACCGCTGCAACAATTACACAGTTCTGAAAAATGATTTCAGGATTTTTCCAGCTTTCCAGGGTAAGGAGACTGTCCGCCCCCATAATGAAATAATATTCATCTTCGGGATTCAGTTCCCGTAGTTTAATCAGAGTATCACATGTATAAGTTGGACCTTCTCTTTCCACTTCCATCTGAGAAAGTCTGAAATATGGATTTTCCTTAACTGCAAGCTCCAGCATTTGCACTCTTAATCTCCCGTCTGGTATAACTGCATTTTTTTTCATATAGGGATTTCCGCTGGGCATAAAAATTACCTTATCCAGTCCAAAAAACTCCCGTGCAGTCTCTGCAAGAAGTAAATGTCCATTATGGACCGGATTAAAAGTCCCTCCCATAATACCCGTTTTCTTTTTCATAATTACTCCCCCGGAAGTATGATTTTTTTGTGGTTCTTACTCTCTTTATATAATACAATTTTTCTGCCAATCACCTGTACCGTAATGGAACCTGTTCTGTCAGCAAGAAAGCCTGCTATCTGCGCTGGGTCCTGCAAACAGTTTTTAAGCACAGTAATCTTTACAAGTTCTTTGGTGTGGAAGGTCTCCCTGACAGCCTCCGTAACTTCTGGCGTAAGCCCCGATTTTCCAATTTGGAAGACAGGCTCCAGATTCATTGCCAGTCCCTTTAAATATGCACGTTGTTTGCTTGTCATTGGTATCCTCCTATTTATAATAATCAAAGGATAAGCCATACATTCTGACTGTATCCCCTTCCTGTATGCCAAGTTTTTCCAGCTCCTCCAGTATCCCATTGTCCTTCAGAAAGTTCTGGAAAAAAGTAAATCCTTTTTCAGAGTCAAGATTGGTATATCCCAGCATTTTTTCTATTCTGGGTCCTTCTACCACATATTCATTTTCCGTTTCATTATATTTCACAGTATACGGCTCATTTGAAGCAGATAGCATGTATTCCGGGAAAAATTCCTGTTCAAAAACAATTGGGGATTCATCTGTTTCATCCAGCATT
>CAMUHA010000139.1 GCA_947088515.1 uncultured bacterium | reverse complement strand
CCATTTAACGCCTTTCTCATAATGCCGATTGCTTCCAGTTCATCTGGGGTAAGCAACAAGTCCTCTCTTCTTGTACTGGATTTAGGAATGTCAATGGCAGGAAACATTCTTCTTTCAGAAAGTTTTCTGTCAAGCACAAGCTCCATATTTCCAGTACCCTTAAATTCCTCATAGACCACATCATCCATTTTACTTCCTGTATCCACCAGCGCAGTGGCAAGAATTGTAAGCGAACCGCCCCCTCGCATATTTCTTGCTGCTCCAAAAAATCTCTTGGGCATGTGCAGCGCCGCCGGGTCAAGTCCGCCGGATAATGTACGTCCGCTTGGAGGGACAGTCTGATTGTACGCTCTGGTCAGTCTGGTGATGCTGTCTATTAAAATCATTACATCCTTTTTATGTTCCACCAGACGTTTTCCCCTCTCTATTACCATCTCTGAAACACGTTTATGGTGCTCTGGCAGTTCATCAAAAGTAGAATAGATAACCTCCACATTCGGACCTTCAATGGCTTCTTTAATATCTGTAACTTCCTCAGGACGTTCATCAATCAGCAGAATAATCAAATGCACTTCCGGCGCATTATATTTAACGGATTTTGCCACCTCTTTTAACAGTGTGGTTTTTCCGGTTTTAGGCGGGGATACAATCATACCTCTTTGTCCTTTGCCCACGGGACTGATTAAATCCACAATTCTCATGGCAACACTGGCGCCCGGCATTTCAAGATGTAATCTTTCATTGGGGAATACCGGAATCATATCTTCAAAGTTACACCGCCTGGATGCCTCCTCCGGGGTATAGCCATTGATTGATTTTACATATAACAGAGCCGCAAACTTTTCCCCCTGGGTCCGAATACGTGTATTTCCCTCCAGAATATCTCCGGTTTTTAGTCCAAATCTGCGTATCTGGCTGGGCGCCACATAAACATCCCGGTCCCCCGGCAGGTAATTTTCGCAGCGGATAAACCCATATCCATCAGGCATAACCTCCAATATACCACTGGCAGCAATACCGCTGTCCAGTTCCACAGGGAACTTGTCCTCTTCAGCGCGAGATTCCTCTGCTTTTCCCTCTGGACGTTCTGCCCTATATTCCCCACTTTGCACACGCTCTGTCCTGCTTTCCATCTTTTGCTTTGGAGGAAGATTTCTTATCTGTGGAGTTTTTCCTTCCAGTTTTTCCCTGTCTTTTTCTTTATCCTTTTCATTTTCCTGTTCTTTTTCCTTCTCCTTCTCATCTTCTTCCAGCATAAGCGCAATCAGTTCCGCTTTTTTCATCCCTGATGTGCCCCGCAGCCCTCTGGCTTTCGCAATTGCCTTTAAATCAGCAAGCGCCAAAGACTCATACTTTTCTCTCATAAAATCCTCCATTCATTTATCGTCATAATGAGATTATTTTATTCATTCCAAATCATGTACTTTTCTTTAGGGAATATATTACGATTTGTTGTGGAAATGTCTATATTCAGGATTATACAACATAATTACCAAAATTTAAAGATATTTTGTAAAAAGTACCACGTTCCTTCTAAAGCGTGGTACTTTTTGCATGTAATTTATTCTTTTCCGTCCCAACAATAGGTACAGAGTTTATTTTTGTCTATTCCAACGGATTCCATCATATCGTCCAGTCTGTGATATCTAAGGGATGTAAAGTTAAGCTGCACGCCAATACGTTTTACCATTTCCTGATATTCCGGCGTCTCTGGATTGGAATACGCACTTAAATGCACATTCTTTCCATCTCCTTCCATTTCTTTAATAATCCTTCTGGTTATAAGGTCCATTTCCGAAGTGGAACGGGAAAAATTCAAATACCTGCATCCATACAAAAGAGGCGGACAGGCAGGCCGTATGTGAACTTCCTTTGCACCGCTTTGATACAAAAATTCTGTGGTTTCCCGCAGCTGGGTCCCCCTTACAATGGAATCGTCAATCAGCAGCAGGCTCTTATCATGTATCAGGTCGTGCACAGGAATCAGTTTCATTTTGGCTATCAGATTTCTTTTGCTCTGAATGGCAGGCATAAAGGACCTGGGCCAGGTAGGTGTATATTTAATGAAAGGTCTGGAAAACGGAATACCCGACTCATTGGAATAACCAATCGCATGCGCAATACCGGAATCCGGCACTCCGGCCACATTATCTGGTAATACATCATCCCTTTTGGCAAGCAGCGCACCACAATTGCAGCGCATTTTTTCCACGCTGATGCCCTCATAGGAAGAGGAAGGATAGCCATAGTAAACCCACAGGAAAGTACAGATTTTCATGTCTTTACCAGGCTTTATGAGTGTGCGCGCTTCTTCAGGCGTCACAATTACGATTTCTCCCGGTCCCAGCTCTCTTTCCTGAGTATAACCCAAATTCAGATACGCAAAGCTCTCAAAAGAAATACAATGCCCATCCTCTTTTTTGCCGATAGATACCGGCGTTCTGCCCATTTTATCCCTTGCGGCATAAATCCCCTTTGGGGTCAGCAGCGCAAGGGTCATAGAACCGTCAATCAGCTCCTGCGCGTAAGTGATGCCTTCTATCAGATTATCCTTCTGGTTGATAATCGCAGCCACAAGCTCTGTTGCATTAATGTCACCGCCGCTCATCTCCAGAAAATGGGCATGACCCATGGTGAAAATCTGTCTTACGATTTCATCCATGTTGTTAATTTTCCCAACTGTCATAATCGCATAGGTTCCATGGTGGGAACGCACCAAAAGCGGCTGGGGCTCATAATCGGAAATACATCCAATTCCAAACGTTCCCTGCATTTTATTTACATCTTTGTCAAATTTCGTCCGAAAAGGGGCATTTTCAATATTGTGTATGGCACGGTCAAAGCCTTTTTCTTTGCTGTAAACAGCCATTCCTGCCCTTCTTGTCCCTAAGTGAGAGTGATAATCCGTACCAAAAAATAAATCAAATACACAGTCATTCTTAGATGCCGCCCCAAAAAAACCACCCATCTTTTTTCTCCTATTCCAGTTCCGCATTTTCCCTTCCAGCGCCTTTACCTGCAGAGAAAATTCTGTCCATTTTTTATGGCCTGAATTTCCTCTGGGCCCTGTCAGGGCATTTGCTGCTTTCCAGTTCCGCATATTCCCTTCCAGCGCCTTTACCTGTCTTCAGGTTCTGGATGCATATATGCCTGTTTAAACATTTATCATAGTTTTAATGCCCAATAAATCTTTGTTTGCTTCAAGAACCGGACCTGCCACCTTTGACAAGAAGCTTTCCACTTGCTCCCTTGCCCGTCCCACATAACGGCAAGGCTCCATGGTCTTTTGCAGATCCTCCAAGGTCATATTAAATGCCGGGTCTGCCGCAATCAGTGTAAGAAGATTGTTTTCTTTTCCCTCCTCTTTCACATTCCTTGCTGCTTTCATGGAAAGTTCCCGGATTTTTTCGTGAAGTTCCTGTCTGTTTCCGCCCATTTTTACCGCATCCATCATAATATTCTCTGTTGCCATAAAGGGCAGCTCGCTCATCATATGTTTTTCAATAACCTTGGGATATACCACCAGCCCGTCCACCACGTTAAGGCATAAATCCAGTATACCGTCAACTGCTAAAAAGCCCTCTGGTATGGAAAGACGTTTGTTTGCCGAATCATCCAACGTTCTTTCAAACCACTGAATTGCAGATGTAATTGCCGGATTTAGAGCGTCCACCATCACATATCTCGCAAGAGAGGCAATCCGTTCGCTTCTCATTGGATTTCTCTTATAAGCCATGGCAGAGGAACCAATCTGGTTCTTTTCAAAAGGCTCCTCCACTTCCTTTAAATGCTGCAAGAGGCGGATATCATTGGACATCTTATGGGCGCTTGCCGCAATTCCTGCAAGTACATTGGCAACTCTTGTGTCCACCTTCCGGGAATAAGTCTGACCAGATACCGGATAACATTCTTTAAATCCCATCTTTTCTGCAATCATGGGGTCAATTTTATCTATTGTCTCCTGGTCCCCATTAAAAAGTTCCAAAAAGGAAGCCTGGGTCCCTGTGGTTCCCTTGGAACCAAGCAGCTTTAACCCGGAGCGCACATAGTCAAGGTCTTCTAAGTCAATCAGAAATTCCTGCATCCATAATGTTGCCCTTTTTCCCACAGTGGTAGGCTGCGCTGGCTGAAAGTGGGTAAAGGCAAGCGTAGGCTGGTCTTTATACTTATCGGCAAAACCAGACAGCTTTTGAAGTACATTTACCAGTTTCTTTTTTACCAGCCCAAGAGCCTTTGCCATTATGATAATATCCGTGTTATCACCTACATAACAGCTGGTGGCTCCCAGATGAATAATGCCTGCTGCTTTAGGACACTGCTGTCCGTAGGCGTACACATGGCTCATCACGTCGTGGCGCACTTCTTTTTCCCGTGCCCTGGCAACCTCATAATTAATATCCTCCGCATGGGCCTTTAGTTCATCAATCTGCTCCCTTGTGATAACCGGCTTTCCATCCTGTGACAGCCCAAGCTCCATTTCCGTTTCTGCCAGGGCTATCCAAAGTCTTCTCCATGTCCTGAATTTCATATCCTGTGAAAAGATATACTGCATCTCCCTGCTGGCATAACGCTCTGACAGGGGACTTACATATCCGTCTGTACCCATATACTCCTCCTTGCCAATAATTCCCTGCAGCAGACCTATCTGTTCCCGGATAGCAGCGCCACAATAAATGATATCCACCACGTTTTTGTCATCAAATAATGTATGTCAAAAAACAACGCATTCCAAGTCTGCCCTATCAGGCAAGTCCCAGCCGTTTAAACACTTCATTATAGGCTTCCTCCACATTTCCCAAATCCCTGCGGAAACGGTCTTTATCCAGCTTTTCATTGGTATGGACATCCCACAGACGGCAGGTATCCGGTGAAGTTTCATCTGCCAGAAGAATCTGTCCATGGAAGCGTCCGAACTCAATCTTAAAGTCAATCAATTTAATGTCCGCCTGAAGGAAATAATTTTTGAGCGTTTCATTAACCTTAAAAGCATACTTTTTAATGACCTCAATCTCCTCCCAGGTTGCAAGCCCTAAAGCAACGGCAAAGTAACTGTTAATCAGAGGGTCTCCCAGCTCATCATTTTTGTAACTAAATTCAATGGTAGGCTCCTTAAAAGGCGTTCCTTCCGGCACTCCCAGACGTTTGGAAAAACTTCCCGCTGCAACATTACGGATAATAACTTCAAGAGGAACTATTTCCACTTTCTTAACAGCAGTCTCTCTCTCACTTAACTCTTCAATCAGATGCGTTGGCACCCCTTCTTTCTCCAAAAGTTTAAACACATGATTGGTCATCCGGTTGTTGACAACACCTTTTCCCACAATGGTGCCTTTCTTCTCTCCGTTAAATGCGGTTGCGTCATCCTTATAGTCCACGATTACCACATCCGGGTCATCTGTAGCAAATACTTTCTTTGCCTTTCCTTCATAAATCTGCTCTCTTTTTTCCATGATTTCCTCCTTCTGCCGCCATGCGGCAATAAAATAGTAAGCTGCAAATTTTATTGTCGTTTAATAATTACATTATGACCTGAATTTACCAATAAATGCCCTGACCCTCTCCTTGTCAGATGAAAAAATTTCTTCCGGCGTCCCCTGGGCCTGTATCACGCCCTGTTCCATAAAAATAATCCGGTCTGACAGCTCTCTTGCAAACTCCATCTCATGAGTCACAATAATCATTGTCATATGTTCCTTAGCCAACTGTTTGATTACACGTAAAACCTCTCCTGTAAGTTCAGGATCAAGAGCGGAAGTAGGCTCGTCAAAAAATAGAAGCTTCGGCTGCAGCGCCAGTGCCCTCGCAATGGAAACCCTCTGCTGCTGTCCGCCGGACAGCTGACAGGGATATGCATCTGCCTTATCGGAAAGGCCAAGCTCCTCAAGCAGTTTTAAGGCCCGCTCCTTTGCTTCCTTTTTAGAAATGCCATCCACACAAACCGGCGCATCTGTAATATTTTTTAAAACACTATAATGGGGAAATAAATTAAAATTTTGAAATACAAGACCAAAATTCTTCCGAATTTCTTTTATTTTATTTTTACCTGCGTAGATACATCTTCCGTTTTCCTCCCATGCCGCCTTTTCACCCAGATAGATAAGCTCGCCGCCATCCATCCTCTCCAGCATGGTTGCACACCGCAGCAAAGTAGATTTTCCAGACCCCGAAGGCCCGATAACAGATACAACTTCCCCTTCCCTGACGGAAAGGGAAATATCGTTTATTACCGGAAGGCCGTCAAAGCCTTTGCTCATATGATTAATTTCAAGTAAAACCTTTGTACTTTTTTCCACTTTGCCCTCCTGCCCATAAAGCCGCTGCAAAACTGTTTTTCCAGCATTTCTTTACCTGTAATAGTTCATAGCTTTTTCAATCCGTTCCATCACAAACGCAACTACAAAGTTAAATATATAGTAAAACAGTCCGGCTGCCATCAGCGGAGTCATGCTGGTATCTTTAGCCGCAATCTGCTTAGCCATAGTAAACATCTCCGCATGGGCTAATACAAAAGCTAAGGAAGTATCCTTTACAAGAGTGATGGTTTCATTCGTTATAGAAGGTAAAATACGTTTCAGCGCCTGGGGGAGGATAATTTTAAAAAAAGTCTGTCCCTTATTGTATCCCAGCACCTTCGCCGCTTCATACTGCCCCACTGCCATAGATTCAATGCCGCCCCTGTAAATCTCCGCAAAATAAGCCGCATAATTGATAGAAAAAGCCAAAATAATTGCCGGAAACCGATACCCCCGCAAATTTAAGCCAAATAAATAATAGGGGGCAAAATAAACCACCAAAAGCTGCAGCATCAGCGGCGTTCCCCGCAGAACAGATATATAAATTTTAGACAGTGTTTTTAGAAGCCCGTTTTTTGACATTCTTCCAAAAGATATCAAAAGTCCCAAAGGCAGTGAAAAAATTAATGTAAGGACAAAAATTTCTGCAGTCGATATCATTCCTTTTCCCAGCTGCATCAGCATCATTCCTGTGCTCATTCGTTCTCCTTTATCTGCGGCTCTGCTTCACTGTGTGCAGAGCCGCAAAATACAGCAGGAATCTCCCACTGTACCGGATAAATCCCCCTCCGGTGCAGCGCCTATCCTGCTATTTGCCAAGGCATACGCTGCCTTCCAATCCATATTTTTCGGCAATTTCCATAAATTTACCATCTTCAGCCATCTCAAGCAGCGTCTTCTCTACCTGTTCCTTTAATTCATCATTTCCAAGTAAGAATCCAATTCCATACTGTTCTGTGGCAAGCTTATCTTCCATAATCAGATAGCCGTCCCCTCTGGAAGCAATCTGGTAGTCGGCAACGCCAATATCAATGGCAAGAGCATCAATAGCGCCTGCTTCCAAATCCATAAAACCTGTATTGTAGTCAGCATACTGGCTAAGCTGCGCAAAGGTTCCTGCAAGGTTGGCTGCATCAGATTCTAAAGCTGCCAGAGCGGAAGAGTCTTTCTGTACGCCTACAATTTTTCCTGCCAGGTCATCAAAAGAAGCAATACCCGCATCTGATTTTACCACAAACACCTGACTGTTGTCCACATAAGGAACCGACCATGTATAAGCATCCTCACGTCCATTCATGGTAAATCCATTCCAGATACAGTCAATCGAACCAGAAGAAAGCTCAAAGTCCTTAGAGTCCCAGTCAACTGGCTGTTTTACAAGCTCCCATCCATTCCGGTCGCATACCTCCTGCGCTAAGTCAAGGTCAAATCCTGTGTAATTCCCATTTTCATCCATATAGCCATAGGGCGGGAACTCTGCGTCAAAGCCTACGGTAAAAGTCGACCTTTCCTGTGCCGGAGCGGCATCATCCGCCTTTTCTGTGTCTGCAGCGCTCTCTTCGGCATTGGAAGCTATATCACTTTCCGCCTCCGTATTCTCCACTTGAGTGTCATTTTCCTTTGCCCCGCAGCCGGAAAGTATTCCTGCTGTCATGGCTGCCACTGCAAACAGTGCAATTAACTTTTTCATTTTCATAATCTCTCCTCCATCTTGTCACATAGTATGATATGCCGCACTTTACTTCGCTAATATGATAAAGTGTTCTTTTATACGCTTATCATGCTACCATGCTCCAAAATAGAAGTCAAGAAAAATCCTTTTCGTATTCTCCCACTATATTCAAAATTTCCTTTGCGTATTTCGGATAAGTTTCCACTAAATCCTTAATTTCCGCCTGGGCTTTTCCGGCAATCATTTCTTTATTATAATCCATCCGGCGTCTTAGGGATTGTCTCCGTATAATCAGGTTATGCCTGATTTCCACCATTTCCTTTTTGTCAAGAATCGCCGCTGTCTGATGGAGCCAGATCATAGGGTCTTTTACCTGATATCTGCGCAGAACCCGTAATAAGTCCTGCTGACACTGGTCAAGCTGCCACTCTGCCTGCTGGAAACTGCGCCGCTCTTCCTTTTCTTCCTGATACTGCTGCCAGGTCTTTACCAGCTCGCCTGCGCTTTGTACACGGTATTTCATATAAAGATATTCCAATAAATTCGTATTATTCACATATCTGATTTTCACCGTATTTTGCAGCCGGATAATACGGCCAATTCCGTTTTCCACCCTCTCCAGTTCCTTTACGGAGTCATTATGCTTGACAAAAATTGCCGTAATCGCCGCTGCTCCTACTGCTGCCGCAGCCAAATATCCCGGTTTGGTATTCATTTCAAAGCCATATTGTAAAACCAAAAGCGCAAGAATACACACAATGACCGCCGCGGTACATACAATGGTCATGGCCCTTGTATCTGCTATTATATGACGCAGCTCGCTTCTCCTGAAATGATACGCCTGCCTCTCCCCATCCAGCTTCCGCAAGTCCCGTTTTACCAAATCCTGATACTCTTCCGCCTGAATAAGCTTTTCATAGCTTTCCTGATACTCCGCTTCCAGCCGTTCCATCTGTCGGTATTTGTCCTCACTCATCCGATGTTTTCTGTTCTTATACCCGGACTGCTGCTCTTCAAGCGTTTCTATTTTTCTGGCACAGGTTTCCAGTTCCTCCCTCTCTTCCTCTGGCAGCGCCTCGATTTCTTCCATATCCTTTAGGTAAGAAGTAACCATATTATATTCAAATTGAAGATTTTCCAGCTCTCTGGACGCCTCTGCAATCTGCTCCAGACACCCCTTCACATACTCCTGACGCTGTTCCTTATCGT
>CAMUHA010000138.1 GCA_947088515.1 uncultured bacterium | reverse complement strand
CCAATTTCAACGAAACTGTTTTCATCGAGTAAAGCTGTTATTCTTTGACTCGCCTGTGAAGTAGTACTCATTATTCAGCCCTCCATTTTATATTAAAAAAAAATTAACTTTATTCACAGGGACACAAGTATCCCCATAATTTGTCTATAGCAGTATACCACAAATGTGACAAATCGCATAGGGTAAAGTTTGCAATTTTACATTTTTTTACGCCATTTTTACCAAAGTCTGATGAAAACATACGCAACAATCTTTATTGGGCAGAGTCCTGCCCATGAAATACAGGAAGATTTTCAAAAAAAATGGTTTCGTCAATCTTCTTTTCTATATCTTCACCAATGTTGTATAAAAGGAGCAGCTTTGCATAAGCTGCCTCTGGAGAAATGTTATACATGGGAATTGCTCCTTTTTCCAGAACCGCTCCTGCTGTTACATAGTTTCTGCCCTGGGCATTTTTATTGGAGGCAGTATAAACAGGAATTTGTTCCACATTGCAACGTTCGATAAAGGCAGGAAGCGAACTGCCCTCTCCAACTGTACAGGCAGTTGCCGAATGGTAAAGGTAGTGAAGCACTGCAGAAGGCTTGGCATTTAAGTCAATAAACCGATAGTCAAGTCCCGGATAAGGACGTATCAAAAGGACCTGTTTGTTAAATTCAGGGCAACTCCTGGCAATGGGATTACGATTTTCGTTCACCTGGCCAATGGTTGGATTTATGGGACTGCAAATATGTTCAAACACGCCTTCTTTCATTTTTCCAAACGCAGCGCCGCCAAAGCTGCCAAACCTATCCCTGTAAGGGTCCGCTTCCATAATTCTTGTTGCCAGATAAACATTGTTGTCCCCGCATTCATTCTGGTACACTGTAAATACACCTTTTAAAAGCCGGGTATGGATTAGTTCCACCGCGCTTCTGAAATTGATAAGTCCATTGCTGCCCTTTTCCCCAAGAGGATAATTTGAGGCAGTGAGAGCCACCGGAACCGACACGTGGGACAACAGCATTCCTAAAAGAGCTGAAGTATAGGACAGTGTGTCAGACCCATGAGTTACAATAACTCCTGCATAATCTTCATAAGCAATATTCCACATCACCTGGCAAAGCGAAGTCCATATAGTCAAATCCATATTTTCACTTAAAACAGATAACGGATTTATCACTTCAAACTCCTCAATTCCCCCATAAACTTTTTCGTACAAATCCATCAGATGATAAACAGATGTTCCTGTCACATCAATGCTTTTTCCTTCTACTCTGCTTCCTATGGTTCCACCTGTTAAAACAACCAGAATTTTTTTCATATGCCCTCCCATATTTTTATTTTCTCAGACATTGAATACTTATCATTATACTAAAAAATACCTTTTTTTCAATAGTATCTCTGCTGAATTGGACTGTAAAATACTTTCATGCTTTTACCGTGTATATTTTTCCCTTCCATTCACATATAAATAATTGAAGCTACCTATCCGGACGAACATTATGAAGCATACAAAAATTTCACTTACTCTGCCGCTTAAGTTCTTACTTTCCCTTATGCTTATTTTCCTTCCAGTCTTCCTGTTCCTTACAAAAGTTTATGCGGAAGAAGAAAATAATACCGACATAAAGCTGTACGCCCAGTCAGCTGTATTAATGGACGCTGGGTCCGGGCGTATTTTATATGAAAAAAACGGGCAGGAAATTCTTCCAATGGCAAGCACCACCAAAATTATGACATGTATTCTTGCTCTGGAATATGGGAATATGGAAGATTATGCCTGCGCTTCTTCCTACGCCGCAAGCATGCCTAAAGTAAAGCTTTATGTAAACAATGGCGAATATTATAAGCTTAAAGACCTTCTCTATTCCCTGATGCTGGAATCCCATAACGATTCCGCTGTAGTAATTGCGGAGCATATCGCCGGGAGCACAGAACGTTTTGCAGATATGATGAACCAGAAAGCAAGGGATATTGGCTGCTTTGATACTTTTTTTATCACACCTAACGGCCTTGACGCCACTGCCTCCAGTGAAGATGGAACTGTAAAGGCCCACTCCACCACTGCCGCTGACCTTGCAAAAATTATGTCTTATTGTATTATGGATTCCCCCAAAAAAGAAGAATTTCTTGAAATTACCCGCACCTCTTCTTATTCCTTTGGCAGTTACAAGGAGAAAGATGGGAGTTTTATACCAAGCGGACGCACTTTCAGCTGCAACAACCACAACGCTTTTCTTTCCATGATGGAAGGCGCTCTTTCCGGGAAAACGGGTTTTACCGGAACAGCCGGCTATTGCTATGTAGGTTCTCTCCGTCAGGATAACCGGACCTTTGTTGTGGCCCTCTTAGCCTGCGGCTGGCCTAACAACAAAACTTACAAATGGAGCGATACAAAAACGCTTATGAACTACGGACTTGAAAATTTTGAATACCATACACTGGCAGAAGCCGCTTATGATGAAAGCCGTTTAAAGCCTGTCAGAGTCATAAACGGACAGGTAGATGAACTAGACACAGATGCTTATACAGATATTAAGATTGTGCGTGAATTGGAAAATACTTCGGACAGTCACAATTCTCCTGTCAAAAATGATACTGCAAATAATTCCATATCTCTGGATGAGTATGGACTGCTTTTGAAAAAAGGGGAAGAAATACAGGTTGACTGTCAGGTAGCAGAACAGCTCACTGCCCCTGTCAGCGCAGGAACACAGGTGGGGTCTGTTAAATATCTGGTTGACGGTGAGGTGTACAAAATAGAGCATATTGTCACTTCCAATGATGTGCCTGCTATTGACTTTTCCTGGTGTCTTACCCAGATTCTTCAAAGATATGCTCTGTAAAGTGCGCCTGCGCCCTTTGCCGGAACCTGTTTATGGGCAGGTTCCTTTTCCCAAACTAAATATCCAGCTGAACACTGGCTTCCTGCTCAGCCTGGATTTTAAACTCCTCCATCTGAACCGCTGACAGCTCTGGCAGCTCTTCCAGTGATTTGACACCAAAGCTTCGCAGAAACTCTTCTGTAGTTCCAAACAAAAGAGGACGCCCTGGCGCATCCATTCGCCCCACCTCCGTCACAAGCCCAAATTCCACCAGCCTGTTTACTGCATGGTCGCAGCTTACTCCTCTGATTTTTTCAATTTCCGCTCTGGTGATAGGCTGTTTATAGGCAATTATGGAAAGCGTCTCCAACACTGTGTCCGTAAGCACATACTTGCGGGGAGTTTTTGCAATTTTTATTAAATACTCATACATCTCCGCTTTGGTACACATTTGAAAAGAGCCATCAAATTCCATCAATGTAACCCCGCATCCCCTTTCGTCATATTCCGCTTTCATTTCCATAAGCAGTTCTCTTGTATGCTTTTTATCTGCCTCAATCACCGATGCAAGCCGCTCCACTTCCACAGATTCTCCCATAGTAAAAAGAACGGCCTCCAATATTGCTTTTTCCTTCTGCCTGTCCAAGAGTATGAACCTCCTATTCCAGTTCCGCTGCCGTCCCTCCAGCGCTCTCTTTATCAGAGAAAGGGGCGCTGGAGGGATGGCAGCTGTTTTCTTATATTTCATTTGAAGTAATGATTATATCATCAAAGGTGTCTTCCTGTGCAATAGAAATTTTTCCCATCTTCATCATCTCCAGTATCACAAGAAAAGTAACTATTGTTTCCATTTTACTTTTCTGTTTTTCCAAAAGCGCTTTAAAACTGAAAGTTTTGTGGAAACGGATATATTCCTCCACATAAAGCGTTTTCTGGTCCATATCCACTTCATCTTTTTCAATCTTTCCAAAAGTACTTCTTACAGGGTCAATCTTATCTTCCTGTCTGCGCATTACCATTCGGAACAATTCCTGAAGTCTGCTAAGGTCTGCGCCACCCAGCAGAACTTCCATATCCACAGGCGGCCTGTAGTTCTCAATCTCTTTGGGAAGCGTGCGGCCCTTAAACAGGGTTCTTGCAGCATCCACCTGCCTGTCCTTTAATTCATAAGACATATATTTATACATTTTGTACTCTAACAGCTTTTGAACCAGTTCTGCTCTTGGATCTTCCTCTTCCCCTTCTTCATTTATTTCTTTGGGAAGAAGCATTTTGCACTTAATGTCTAAAAGAGTGGCAGCCATCACCAGAAACTCACTCATTACATTCATATCTTCCGTTTCCATGGCCTGTATGTATTCCAAGTATTGGGCAGTGATTTCCACGATTGGAATATCATAAATATCAACTTTATTTTTATCTATTAAATGCAACAGCAAATCAAGAGGACCTTCAAAAGCCTGCAGCTTTACCGATATTGCCATTTCACACTCCCTGTCTGTTCTCCCAGATTATATCAAGGATATACTGCTCCTGCAAAGCAGCTCCTTTACCTGCAGATTTCCAGAGTTGCACTGGTCCCCAGCCTACTGGCCCCGGCCTCTATCATGGCAAGCGCTGTTTCCTTGTCCCTGATACCACCGGAAGCTTTGACTCCTATATCATTCCCTACCGTTTTGCGCATCAGAGTAACATCATCTGCTTTTGCTCCCCCGGTGGAAAATCCAGTGGAGGTCTTTACAAAATCTGCCCCCGCTTCCTTCGCCAGCCTGCAAGCCGTTATCTTTTCCTCATCTGTCAAAAGACAAGTCTCAATTATCACCTTAAGAATTGCACTGCCACAGGCTTTTTTCACTTCACCAATATCAGCCTTTACCACATCATACAACCTGTCCTTTAAAGCTCCTATGTTAATTACCATATCAATTTCGTGTGCACCATCTTCAACCGCGGCAGATGCCTCCGCTGCCTTTACGCGGGAAGCCATCTGTCCCAGAGGAAACCCCACTACTGTGCAGACACGGACATTCGACTCTTTTAAGAGCTCCGCTGCATATGCCGTATAATAACCATTTACGCATACTGACATAAAGTCATATTCCCTGGCTTCTTCGCAAATTTTCCTTACCTGTTCCCTTACGGCATCAGCCTTCAATATTGTATGATCAAACAACTTAGTATCCATTTTTTCTCCTATTCCAGTTCTGCAGCTCCACATTCCGCAAGCCGGCTCTGCACCGCCTAAGCGCCTGCCCTTGTAACATCTATCACAACCAGTTCCCCCGGATTAAATATTCTTATGGGGAGCGTATGTGTCCCCAGCCCTCTGCCAAGGACCAGGGTTGTTTGCCCCATATGGAACTCTCCGCCATCATATTTGGGAAACAGCCGGAGGGACGGTGCAATTACCCCTCCAAAAACGGGCAGCCTCATCAGCCCTCCATGCACATGACCCGAAACCACAAGGTCCGCTCCCCATCCGGCATAAGCTTCAAAATAGTCAGGATTGTGGGCAATCAGCAAAGAAGCTCTTGACATATCCGGTTTTCCTATAAGCTTCTCCATATATCCTGCTTCCATCTTTGCATAATTAAATTTTCCATAATACTTCCAGTCTATCTCTGCCCCATAAATATCCATATTAAATTCTGGAAGATATGTCTTTTCATTAACCAGGTGCTTCACTCCAGCCTTCTTAATCGCATCTGTAAAGTCTTCATACATTGCTCCAAACTGTTCCGGAAAGGTTTTTGTCTTATACTCATGATTTCCATTTCCATAATAAACCGGGTAATTTGCAGCAAGTGTGCCAACCAGCATTTTTGCCGTATTGGTATCTCCCTCTTTTGAGGAAGTATACATATCTCCTGCAATCACTATCATATCAGGATTCAGCCTGCGGACCGCTGCAAGAAGCTTTTCGTTTTCTTTTCCAAATGATTTGTTATGCAGATCCGAAAGAAGGATGATTCTGCCATCCTTCTTCAGGTTTTTCATACTGCATCTGTATCTTCTTATCACAAAACGGTTGCAGTCTATTGCCATAACTGTCAGAAAAAAAACTGCCAGTACAGCCAAAATTCCAATTAATATTGCCAAAATTTTATTCCTTCCCGTTCTATTTCCGCCGCCCAACGGCCGATTCCCTCAAAATGTGTCAGAAAAATGTTTCCTGTCATATACACAGGTCGTTTTTATATAGTTTTCCAGCATATCATCTTTTTATAAGCTACAAAATAGTTTCCATATCTTAATCAGATAATCCTTATATCCGGCTTTCTCTATTGTCACATCAGAAAGAATGGAAACACTGCCTATTCTCTGTCCATTCAACTTATACACCGCTTCCCCAACCGCGTCCCCTCTTTTTATGGGGGCAATAAGCTCCGGCGGCAGTGATATAACCTTTTCAATGCTGCTAAGGTCGCTTCCTGCCACATCCAGATAGCGAAAAGGTCCCTGATAGGTAAGCGCCGCTTCCTCCCTGACACCTCCCTTTACAGGAAGTGAGGGAAGCTGTTCTTTATTGGCATCCTCATATAAAGCGCTGATGCTGTATCCATAGTCCAAAAGCGCCATGGCATCCTGAAAACGGGTTTTATTGCTGGGTGAACCCATCACTACTGCAATCAGGTCTATGCCATCTTTGCTGGCTGTTGCCGAAAGACAATACAACGCCTTACTGGTTGAGCCTGTTTTAAGACCTGTAGTCCACTGGTACATTTTCAGAAGCTTATTGGTACTGGACAATGTAAAATTGCTGGTTCCCTGTCTTGTCACATGGGTGATATCCTCCATCCATATCTTTGTGTAGTCCAATATCTGTGGGTACTTTGTCACAAGCTCCCGGGACATGGCCGCTACATCTTTTGCAGAAGTGTAATGATTATCAGATTCGCTAAGTCCGCAGCAGTCTTCAAAATGGGTATTGGTCAGTCCCATCTCCTGGGCACGCTGGTTCATAAGCTTTACAAACTCCTCCTCACTGCCTGCAATAAATTCTGCCGCTGCCACACTGGCATCATTGCCGGATGCAACTGCAATACACTTGATAATGGTTTCCAGTGTCTGGACTTCCCCTTCTTCCAGAAAGACCTGGGAGCCTCCCATGGATTTAGCATATGCGCTGGTTATTACCTCACTGTCAAGGCGCACTCTTCCTGTGCCCAAGTGGTCGAAAATCACCAGCAGTGTCATAATTTTTGTGATGCTTGCAGGACTGCGCCTCTCATCGGCATTTTGTTCACATATCACCTGTCCGGTGGATGCTTCCAGCACAATATAAGAAGGCGCTTCCACCGATGGCGCAGCGGATGCCTCCAGCGGCATCACCAGCAAAAAAATAAAACACATCACATAGCATAGGGTTACTTTAAAATATTGTTTCACGTAATCGCTCTCCCCTTATGTATTCTATTACTATGGATATGTTTTATTTAAATTTAAAATGCAAGTACAATTTTAATACCATCTCGCCCGAAAAGAATGATAGGCATCGGTAAGCTTTTCCTTTTGTTCTTTTAAGCTGATGTGGAATATCTTCATAAGCTTTGTAATATAATCAATGGTTACAAGAACCAATGCAAGCTTACATAATCTGACGCCCCAGACGAAATCCCACCGGTCTACAAGCCCTAAAATCTGTCCGTGCAGAAATGTAATAATGATAATCGCATAAAACCCCCATGCAATGGTACTTTCCAGGCAGATAATCCCCTGATAATTGCAAGGCTTTTCATTGTAATCCCAATACACCTCACCAAACAGCTTCAGCATCAGCTTTCCTACCAGATACTCAAAAGTCGTGGCAAGCAATGCGCCCGCCAGATACAGGCCTATCAGATTTTCTCTAAGAGGATGCAGGATAATATATCCTAAAACTCCTCCAAACCCATAAATAGGGCAAAAAGGGCCTCTCCCAAAACCGCGGTTTGTCAGCTTCCTGTTACAAAATGACATATAAATGGATTCGACCAGCCACCCAATTACGCTGTAAATGATAAATGCCGCTGTCAGATGATACACATCTGTGCCAAATAATTCTTTCGTCCACATAGTCGTCCATCCTTTCCCCCAATCTTTGCAGAGCCAGCCTTGTTTCACAAAATTTTCGCTAACAGCCTCCGTACAAGAAAGCCCTTAGATTTCTCAATCAAGGGCTTTACATTGTACGCTAATTAGCTGTATTTACGTTTTCTTGCTGCTTCAGATTTCTTTTTGCGTCTTACGCTAGGCTTTTCGTAATGCTCTCTCTTACGAATCTCCTGCTGAATACCAGCCTTTGCGCAACTTCTTTTGAAACGACGTAAAGCGCTATCTAAAGTCTCGTTCTCTTTAACGATTACGTTTGACATCCTACACCCTGACCTCCCTTCAGTCCCTTCTAGCAGCACCGACTGATTGGGTTTTTATTTTTGCATAGCACACATGTGTGCACTCATATGCACTTAATATTATACCACATTTTGGACTTACGTCAATTATTATTTTAAATTTTTTGTTGAATATGCAAATCTGCTATTTTTATCCAAGTTGGGCCGCTAAAACTTTTGCGGTTTCCAACAGCGCCTCATCAATACCTGCCGGATTCTTTCCGCCAGCCTGCGCCATATTCGGACGGCCGCCTCCGCCACCTCCAACAAGCCCTGCAATTCCCTTAATCAGATTGCCCGCATGCGCGCCCTTTTCCTGCGCTTGCTGCGTTGCCATGGAAACCATATTTACTTTTCCATCTTTATCGGAGATAAGTACAATAACCCCTTCTCCTATTTTAGCTTTCAACTGGTCCCCCAAATCCCGCAGACCATTCATATCAACGCCAGGCGCTTTGGCTGCAAGAAGCTTTACGCCATTTATTTCTTTTATCTGGTCCATAACATTACCCAGCGCGTCTTTGGCTGCTCTGCTTTTTAAAGATTCATTTTCACTTTGAAGGGCTTTTATCTCTGCCATTAAATGGGTAAGCTTTCCTGTAAGTTCTGCCGGAGTTGATTTGACAATTGCTGCCGCTTTGCGCATCGTCTCTTCCATTTCCGCGTAATACTTTAGCACACCGCTGCCTGTAAGCGCCTCAATCCTGCGAACCCCTGCCGCAACGCCGCTTTCAGAGATAATCTTAAAAAGCATAATGGATGCGGTATTCTCCACATGAGTGCCGCCGCAAAGTTCTGTGGAAAAGTCTCCCATCTGTACCACCCTGACAGATTCCCCATACTTTTCACCAAAAAGCGCCATAGCGCCTGTTTTCTTGGCTTCCTCTAAAGTCATCACCTTTGTCTTAACAGGAAGCGCCTGCGCTATTTTTTCGTTTACCATCTGTTCGGTTTTGCTTAATTCCTCTGCAGTCATTGCTGAAAAATGACTAAAATCAAATCTTAATCTGTCACCATTTACAAAGGAACCAGCCTGCTCCACA
>CAMUHA010000137.1 GCA_947088515.1 uncultured bacterium | reverse complement strand
CAGGGCTTGTCTTTGGCAAATGATCCGCACCTAATTTACCCATATCGTCAATTCTGTCTGTATGGTTACAGTAATATATCTTTTTATCGTATTCATACTTTTTCATAAAATCGCATTCAGCGCAATTTTGCGCTTTATGTTTTAAACTATCTTCCTCAATCTCATCAATAGCAACTTTCAAATGGTTATTTACAATTCTGGATAAATCGTCAATATCTATTTCTCCATATAAGCGTAACAATCTGCTTATATTTTCCTCTGTAATAATTACTACTCTTTCATTTAATTTCACTATGTATCTTTTTCCTCCAATTCTTCCAATGGACAATCCTTATCTATAATAATCCTGCTTGTACTTTTCTTATTCAGGAAACAATAATCATTCAAATCCCAATGTTGGCTCATGTTCTGTCTAAAAATACAGTTATTACAATTCTCTGGTGCATTGTCCACATATATTTTCATACAATCCTCCGCTATACTCTTACAGAAATCCCTTTACTCCTTAAATAGTCAACCGCCAATTTCAGAAGTTCCCCATTATTTACTGTATTGTCCATAGTACCATCCCATACATGGGGTGTTTTGCTTCCTGCATTCAATCCTCCATGTAAGCCCTGATTAGCCCAGGATGCCACCTGAAAACCAGTTGCATTATAATAATTATCCATAGATTCCGTATCAATATAAACGGATGTAGTAACTTTACTTCCTTTTATTTTAGGTTCAACTTTCACCGCTGAACGCAGAAAATCATATTGCCTTTGATATGATTTCGGATCATAACTGTTATAGTATTCCTGTAGAAAGTAATTCAATGTTTCATATACTCGTTCTGCCAGTTCATCTACCATTTTTACCATAGTTGGCATAAGTGCCGCCTGTAACTGATTCATATTGCTAATATGCATTGCCATTATTTATCATCTCCATCTTCAATTTCTACATCTTCTGGTATGTATCTGCTTTTCTTCAAAATGTCCACCTGCTGTTTGCTGAATGGTAACTTATCCAGTCCATAGATACCATTTTCAATATTTCTAAGCAAATTTCTGTTCATAGTCTCACTTAAAAGATTGTTCCGGGTTATCTTTAGTTTTGTATATGGTGGATTACCGCCGTCCTTATTACACATGGGAAGATTAAAATTGCCTATATGGACTTTTACTTCCGGTATGATTGAACCGACCTTTGATATTTCTATCCTCTCTCCTTCAGCTAATGCTTTTCTGCATTCGTCCATATACATAAGTAAAATATTTGTAATCAACTGCTTTGTAATTACCTTCTTGTCGTAAACATTATCTTCCCTGTTGAATATACGTTTTGCCATTTTATAAGCTGACAATGCTTTTACCCTTGCCATTAATTCTGTTTCTCCTTTCTGCCATTTTGTCAATGAAATGTGCTTTTCAATCAGTAATAAATTTGAACATAAAAATAGACACACATACTCATATTTCTATCAGCATATGTGTCTATGCAAATACTCAAATTATTCAATCACTCCGAAATGTCTTAGTGCATCTTCAACTGCTTGTCTTTTCTCTGGTGTGATTTTTTCTTTCCGATAATTTGTCTTTTCTTCCTTTACATTATAATCTCCAACTTCAAGACCAAATGAGCGTTTGACCTCCGCTATCGTTGTACTCTTTACCACAAGATCAAATTTCTCCTTTACATAGTCCGTTATCATCTTATATGTAGCTTTCCCTGGCTTCTGGTTAGGTACAATCGTTTCATAGTCCATTGTAACCTCGATATATGATGTAGGTTTTTTATGGGTTAATAAGACGCACGTCTCTATCCCTGTTGTCCATGGAAACTGGTCCACCGCCACTACCCGTTCCGCCACGTATCCTCCTTCCAAAAAAACTTCTAAATCTCTCACAAGGCTGGTAGGCTTGCAGGAAACATAAACCATTTTTTCAATCCCATAACTGATAATTTTCCGAAGCGCCTTGGGATGAACGCCATCTCTAGGAGGGTCCAGAATAATCAGATCCGGCTTTTCCTCTATCTCATCTAACACCTTCAGCACATCTCCTGCAATAAATTCACAGTTATGTAAACTATTTTGCTTCGCATTTTTTCTTGCTGCTTCCACTGCCTCTTCTACAATTTCCACTCCAATTACTTTTTTGGCTGCAGGAGCCATAAGCTGGGCGATGGTTCCGGTTCCGCTGTAAAGATCAAATACGACTTTCTGCGGCGTTTTTTCTCCCTCATCCAGTTTTCCAATGTATTCCCTTACTGTTTTATACAACACTTCCGCCCCAAGCGAATTGGTTTGGAAAAAAGAAAAAGCAGAAATTTTAAATTTGAGCCCAAGCAATTCCTCATAGAAAAAATCTTGCCCAAATAATATATCTGTTCTGTCACTTTGGACTATATCTGCTGCTGAATCATTAATGATATGAAGAATACCTGTTATTTTTCCTTTTAAATTCAAAGCAATCAGCCCATCTTTCCATCTGTTTAACCTTAGCGTTTCATCCTTCCCGGTTTCATCATTACACCTTTGTCCAAAGTCCGGATGCGATGTTGTGACCAGTCCAATTAATATTTCTCCTGTACGAGACGCTTTCCTTACCAAAAGATGACGCAGATACCCTGTATGTTTAATTTTGTGATAAAATGTACAACCATCAAAATAGTCTCTGGTAAATTCAAGTATCTTCCGATAATCCTCATCCACAATCCGACATCCGTTAACTGTCACAATATCATAAAAACTTCCTCTTTTGTGCATCCCAAGCGCTAACGGTCCATCCTTATGCTCATCTCCAAAGGAAAATTCCATCTTGTTTCTATATTCAAACTGTATAGGACTTTGTCTGATTCCTTCAAATTTCCACTCCACAGTTTGTTTTTCTAATATGCCACAAAGAAGTTTTCGTACCTGGTTTTCTTTAATCTTTAACTGTTCTTCATATGGTAAAGAAATATAAGCACATCCGCCACACTGTCCAAAATGCGGACAGGAACTACCTGTTTCCAGTGAAGACTTTTCATCAATTTGTATAAGTCTCCCCTCTGCCCTTCCATTCCGCTTTTTTTGAACCATAAACGTCACCTTCTGTCCTGGAAGAACATTTTTTACAATGCAGTTTCCTTCCTCTGTTTCTACAACTCCTTTATTAGGAAAATCAATTTTCTTTACTATACCTGCCAAAACCTGTCCTTTTTTCAAAGCAGCCTCCTATCCACGCATCAAAAACCCCGCCTGATGGCGGGGTTTTACTCACAATAATTTACTCTGCAAAATCTTCTTCCTTAGCCTCATTTGCCTTTGTGTCTTCCTTTAACGTTTCTTCTTCAGCATCGTCTTCATCCTCAAAGAAATCATCTTCAAAGTCATCGTCAAAATCATCCTCAAAGTCTTCCAGATAATCCGGTGTCAGATAACGGTATACCGCATATGCAATTGCTGCTACAGCTGCCACAGTGCCGATAATCGCCAGAACCCATAGAATTGTATTATTGGTTCTCTTATCCTCTTCCTTACGGTTCCAGTAGTCTTTCAACTCTTTGATATCATGGGTTTTGACGAAGTCCATTAATTCTTCAATTTTGTTCCATGTATTCATCGTGTATGCCTCCCTTTCTCGCAATACCTGCTTTTCATTTCTTTAATAAAATGCTTTTTGATTTTATTATTTCCTATCTGTTTAATAATATAACATTTTCCACAAAATTTTACTACTGAAATTTGAAAAAGTTTACAAAATTTTTAAAATTTGCCAGTGATGGTCAGATTTTTTGCAACTTTGCAAATGCCGCATACATAATTTTCTGTCCGGCATCGTCAAAATCCACTGTTACCTTATAATCCCTTGGCCCTGGCTCCAACGCAGTAACTGTACCTTTTCCATATTTGATGTGGCTTATCCTGTCACCAATATCATAGTCTGGTTTTCCTCCTGTGACGGCGCCAACTCCTTTGCTAATGCCAGCTCCATGTAAAGAACCTATTCCTCCCCCTGCAATAAACGGCTTATTTTCTGCCGCAGTGCCTTTAGATAAAACAGCTTTGGGCTTTGAAATAGTTCCATTTCCAGCCTGATATGGCAGCTCCTGCGCAAATCCATAGCGCTTAGTCTGCTGTACACCGCCTGACGCATATTCAGATGTTGAGTCTGTCGATATATGTCGGGGAGCGGGTAGTCTGTTGTCCATTAGCTCTGCCGGGATTTCTTTGACAAAACGGCTGATGGCATTTATCTGGGTTTCTCCTCTGACCATACGCATTTTTGCACAACATATTGTCAGGTCGTCCTTTGCTCTTGTAATGCCCACATAAGCAAGGCGCCTTTCCTCTTCAATATCTTCCGGGTCATCTGAAGCAATTGACAGATATGCCGGAAATACACCGTCCTCCATCCCAGCTAAATATACATGAGAAAATTCAAGTCCCTTGGCGCTATGCAGTGTCATAAGCAACACTTTACTGCTACCAGCCTCCACATTGTCTATATCTGCCACTAATGCTACCTCTTCCAGAAATTCTCCTAATGTGGGATGGTCATGGATCTCCTCAAATGCAACAATTTTGCTTATCAGTTCATCAATATTTTCAACTCTGTTTTCCGCGTCCTCATCATCGGATGCCTCAAGTTCAGTTACATATCCAGTAGTTGCAATAATATCTTTAATTAAATCCTCAAGTCCGTAAAATTCCAGTTTGCTCCGAAAGGTCTGTATCATTGTCACAAAAGGGGTCAGTTTTGCAGCGCTCTTTCCGATACCCTGAATTTCATCTGCATGTTTTAAAGCATCATAAAAACTAATCCCCCGCATATCTGCATAGTCCTGTACTTTTGCAATGGTAGAAGCTCCAATCCCTCTTTTGGGTACATTGATAATCCGCTTGACCGCAAGGTCATCCTTACCGTTATCAATAGTTTTTAAGTAAGCCAGCAGGTCTTTGATTTCTTTTCTGGAGTAAAAATTAGTGCCGCCTACCACATCATAAGGAATCCCTTCCACCACAAAGCGTTCCTCAATCAATCTTGCCTGGGCATTGGTTCTGTAAAGCACAGCACAACCGCCATAGTCAGTTACACCGCTTTGTACCTTGCGAGCCACATCATCTGCAATAAACTCCGCTTCTCCATATGCGTTTTCAAACTGCCGGAAGTGAATGCTCTCACCCTCTCCTTTGTCTGTCCACAGAGTTTTGCTTTTTCTTCCTTTATTATGGCGTATCACAGCATTGGCAGCGTCAAGAACTGTTTGGGTAGAGCGGTAATTCTGCTCTAAACGTATCACTTCCGCCTCTGGATATACCTTTTCAAAATCAAGAATATTTCTGATATTTGCTCCCCGGAATTTGTAAATGGACTGGTCATCATCCCCCACTACACACAGATTATGATGTGCATCTGCAAGAAGTCTGATTAATTCAAACTGTGCTGTATTGGTATCCTGATACTCATCCACCATAATATATTTAAACCGTTTCTGATAATTGCCCAGAAACCCCCCATCCGTCTTAAAAAGCTCTACTGTCTTCATTATTAGGTCATCAAAATCCATAGCATTGCTTTTTTTTAAAGCGGACTGATATTCATTATATGCCTGGGATATCTTTTGTTTCCGAAAATCGCCCATTGCATTTAGAGCATATTCTTCTGGTGAAACCAGTTCATTTTTGGCGGAAGATATTGTGGAAAGAATGGTTCTTTCTTTCAACATTTTTGTGTCAATCATAAGCCGTTTACAGATATCTTTCATCACAGATTTCTGGTCATCTGTATCATAAATAGTAAAGTTATTATCATAACCCAACCTGTCAGCATAACGGCGCAGAATACGTACACAAGTGGAATGAAAGGTAGTGACCCAGATGCTCTCAGACCCCACCCCTACAATATTCTCCACACGCTCTTTCATCTCTCCGGCTGCTTTATTGGTAAAAGTAATTGCCATAATATTCCACGCATTTACTCCTAGTTCATCAATCAGATATGCAATCCGGTGTGTAAGCACACGGGTCTTTCCTGAACCAGCGCCCGCCAGCAGAAGAACTGGTCCCTCCGTTGTAAAGACGCCTTTTTTCTGCTGTTCATTTAAGGTATCATAAATGCCCATTATTTTATTACTCCTGTTATTTTACTCCCCCAGAGTACTGGGAGGCATTTCTTTCTGGCACCAGTAATTCTAATAACCATACTGGCTGCCCAGCCACAAGATTAACGCAACCATCACAATAACGGCAATTGTTGAGATAATTATCTTAGGCATTGACAGTGGTATTTTACCAGACACTTTACCTGTCTGTCCATTTACCATAAACCGATACACCTTGTCCTTATATTTATAGCTTGATATCCACACAGGCAAAAGAAGATATTTGTATGTCAAATGATGAAATAACGTATGTATTTTTAAATTTCTTAAATGTTCTGCATCATGCTTTTCCCTAATATCTCTTTCAATATTTCCTTGAATTTTATATCTGATGCTTTCCTTCGCCATCTCCCAGGCTTCCTTTATTCCAATTGAATACCGCTCTGCTGCAAAGCCCGCTACATATTCGGGCCTGTAAGCTTTATTTTCTTCTGTGCGGTATGGCTCTAAATCTATCAGCATGGACTGGCTCTGACTGGTGGTTGCACATACTAATTCATCATCAAAATTTTCTTTATAATGCCCCTTAACCGGATACCATGTGGTTTCTATATGCTCTTGTCCATCCTTTCCCCTTTTCACTTTATCCCGTCCGGCTTCTGCTTTATAGTCAGAGTCCGTACACGCATCAAAAGTCCAGTAAGGAAGATAAACACCTTTAAAATGTTTTGCTTTTGCGCTGTCTTTTGCCATTTTAGGGCAAAACCATTTCTTTTTTATCCATACTTTAAAAAGTTCGGAAGCCTGCTTATCCGTTATCTGGAAAGGCACGACACCTCCTGGCGCCATGGTATTTTGGTCGGAAGCTTCCATTACCTGATTGGAACCACAAAAAGGACATTCTGCCGAAATTGCAAGGGCATCATATACTGATTCTGCTCCGCAGGCTTTACATATTACTGTCTTTTTCGCCGCTCCCCAGTCACAGTTTTCCACTTTATCGGCATCTTCCAGTCTTAATTCCTCTGCCGATAAAAGCGCCTCATCTTCCACAGGAATTGCTTCCATATGCCCACAATATGGACAGCTTAGTCCCCCTGTTTTGGGGTCAAAATCCATAACCCCTCCGCAGGAAGGACACTTCTTATCCGTTTCTTCTTTGGTAGATACTGTCTGGGCATCCAGATTCGTCTCAAACTCACTCATAAAAATTTTCTCCAACTTATGGTAAATTATGAATTTTCCACCCAAATACATTAATATTGTTACTGAATGTCGTTTTCATTAAAAGGGTCGCCACATTCAGGACAAAATTTAGGGGGATTTTTAGGGTCCTCTGGTTCCCATCCGCATTTATCACATTTATATAAAGGTTCCCCAGCAGGTTTCTTTGCTCCACATTCTGAACAAAACTTTCCTTTATTCACCCTCCCACAAGTACAGGTCCAACCATCCTGCCTTGGCATAGGAACGCCGCATTCAGAGCAAAACTTTCCGGTATTTCCTGTTTTTCCACAGGTACAGGTCCAACCGGATGCCTTTTCTTTAGAGGCTGGCACAGGAGATGAGGATACTGTTTGCTGTGGTGTATAGGCCGCCTGTTGTCCCATCTGGAATAACTGCTGGGCATTCATTCCCCCTGCCTGACCTGCCATATTCATACCTGCAAATGCCATCATGGGACCTGCCGATGTATTGGAAGCCGCTGATTTCATTGCCTCGGCCTGGGCTCCCACAAGAGTCGCCGCTGCCATATTAGGATTACGAAGAACTGCACTCTTTTGCAATTCTTTAATCATTGCCTCATCTTCTGCGGACGCTTTCATGGCATTAACACCAAAAGATACAATCTCAATTCCCCGGAGCTGTGCCCATTTTGCAGAAAGCACCTCATTTAAAGCATCTGCCAGCTCCATAGTATGGGCCGGAACCGCGCTATACCTGATTCCCATAGCTGAAATCTTTGCAAAGGCAGGCTGAAGGGCCGTCATCAGTTCTGTCTTTAACTGACTGTCAATTTCAATTCTCTCAAAATCTTCTATTACATTTCCACACACATTGGTATAAAACAATAAAGGGTCCGTAATTTTGTAAGAATACTCTCCATTACAACGTATGGAAATATCGATATCAAGACCGATATTGGTATCCACTACGCGAAAGGGAACCGGATTTGCCGTTCCATACTTGTTCCCCATAATTTCCTTTGTGTTAAAATAGTAGACACGCTGGTCCTTGGCAGTGTCTCCTCCAAAAGTAAAACGCTTGCCAATAGCCGCAAAAGTTTTTTTGACACTCTCACCAAGATTGCCAGAAAATAAGCTTGGCTCTGAAGAAGAATCATAAGTAAATTCCCCTGCCTGGGCACAAAACTCGACCACCTTGCCCTGGTCTACAATTATCATACACTGTCCTTCATTGACAGCTATTACAGAACCATTGGAAATAATATTGTCCTCACCTTTGTTATTTCCTCCGCTTCTTTTGCTGGTACGTTTTCTTCCCTTTGCCACCAACACATCCGCATCCAGCGAGTCACAATAAAAATATTCTTTCCACTGGTCTGCCATTACACCACCAGTTGCACTGGTAATTGCTTTTATTAAACCCATTTTTTCCTCCTTATTTAAAGTACCGTTCCTGGTACCATTGGCCAACAATAGGTACCTGGATATACTTGCCTGTTATGTTGCCGCCAGGCATAGCCTTAATGTGACTATTATATATTTTTTGTCGTTTGTTGTCCAGCATTCCCATTAAACTGCCATAGAATTGCGATAGAAATACCAAAATTATTTTCAACAATAGTATAAGTATATTCGCGTATGCGCACCACATGAGGGCAATTTTTAACTGTACATACTCCTTTTAAAGTTCTCGATGCAATAAGTAACAGTTTATCCTCATTTACATATGATAAATCATCATTTACCGGCCATTTTCAGTCGGTCACAACATTTACGGAGGTTATTATGAAGGAAAAATCAATTTTACAATCGCCACAAAAACTATCCCGCATTAGAAGAAGAGTGACAGGAATTTTATTATCCATGCTGCTTCTTGCCCTCACTCTTGCCGGATGTGGAAAACAGGATTCTGGAAAAGAAGGCAGCACATCCGGTTCAACTTCCAAAAAAGTAACGTTGAATGAGGTTGCCCATTCCATATTCTATGCCCCCATGTATGTAGCGATAGAAGAAGGATATTTT
>CAMUHA010000136.1 GCA_947088515.1 uncultured bacterium | reverse complement strand
AATTTCAACAACACAGCCTGCGGGAAGATTTGGGGCTATAAAAATAAGCGATAACGGCATCATTGAAAGCTTCAAAGAAAAAGCAAGAAAAGACCAGTCCTGGGTGAATATGGGATTTATGGTTTTTAACAGGGAAGTATTTGATTATCTGGGAGATGGCACACAAATGCTGGAGGCAGCTCCTTTTGAACGACTGTCAGGAGAAGGACAGATGGCAGCTTACCGTCATCCGGGGTTTTGGTCGCCCATGGATACTGTCCATGACAGGGATTATCTGGAAGGGTTGTGGAGTAAAGGGGCAGCGCCCTGGAAAATCTGGAATTGAGCAGAGTAATTTAAGGCAGATATTCATGGACATGTTTTGCTGTGGGTTACACACAGGAAAATAAGTACAGATAAGCGGGGAAGAAGAGAAAGCGCGAAATATGGAGGATATACAATGACTATATTTGCCGTGATATACCAGTGGCGGGTGAAAATGAAACGTAAATTTTATACCTGGTGGGTGCGGCGCACGGTAAGGGCCTGCGGAAAGGATTTGAGGGTAAATGGAAAGTCAATTGTGACAGCAAACACACACCTGGGAAATAACGTTAACTTTAACGGAATGCACATAACCGGAGACGGCAAGGTGACAATTGGCGACAATTTTCATTCCGGAGAAGAATGCTATTTTATTACAAATTTTCATAATTATGACCGTGGGGACGCCATTCCTTACGGGGGTGCAGATGTGGTGAAAGATATTGCGATTGGCGACAATGTATGGCTTGGCACAAGGGTGATGGTTTTAGGGGGTGTAACAATCGGTGAAGGAGCAGTGATTCAGGCAGGAAGCGTTGTTATAAAGGATATTCCCAAAGGTGCGGTGGCAGGCGGACATCCGGCGTTGGTTTTTAAATACAGGGATATGGAACACTATGAAAAGCTGAAACGGGAAGGAAAGTTTTTGTAATAAACTTGTTTGACAAGTTCCCTGTAATATATAGGAGTCAGGTTATGAATATATTATATATTGCCCATGAAAGCCGTCTGGGCGGAGCTAATTTATCTCTTCTTGGGCTTTTGGAAGAACTGCAAAAAAAGCACAAGGTTTATGTGGTGATTCCCATTAAAAATGGTTTTCTGGCAGATGAATTAAAAAAAAGAGGCATCAGTTATTTTTATGTGCATTCTTTTTGGTGGATGCACGCGCCCGCTTCTTCTCCAATTTTGTCTTTTCTGAAAAAATCCGTATACAGCGTTCTGCTGCCGAATAACTATCTTTGTGCCTTTCGGTTAAGAAAGTTGGTAAAAAAATATAAGATTGAAATCATTCATTCTAATTCCAGCGTTATCAATACAGGCGGTATTCTTGCAAAAATAACAGGCCTGCCCCATGTGTGGCATGTCAGGGAGTTTGGGCAGGAGGACTTTGGCTTTTTCCCCATTGGTTCTTACAAAAAAATATATGCGTTTATTTCTTCCCACAGCGACAGGGTGGTAGCGATTTCGGAAGCAATTGCCCGGAAAGTGGCGGATATGGTTGGTCCGGAAAAACTTCAGGTGGTATATAACGGTGTGGGAGAAGAACATATATTCAGAAAACCAGAGGTTAGAGCGCCAAAAGAGGATATCCGGTTTTTAATCAGCGGAAGGGTCAGTCCTGAAAAAGGACAGGAAGAAGCTGTGCGGGCAATGGGGGCGTTAAAGAAAAGGGGATATCAGAACATGCGGCTTCTGGTTGCAGGGGCAGGTGAGAGCGCGGGACTTAGGCAGACTGCTGCCTGGGAGGGTGTTGCGGATATGGTAACAGTTTTAGGTCCGGTGGAGGATATGCCCTCCTTAAGAAAAAATGTGGATGTGGAGCTGGTATGCTCTAAGTGTGAAGCCTTTGGAAGGGTAACTGTTGAGGCAATGCTGGGGTCTAATCCAGTAATAGGTACAGATGCAGGGGGAACCAGAGAGCTTATAGCGGAAGGAAAAACCGGTTATTTATATCAGCCGGGAAATATAGAAGAATTGGCAGACCGGATGGAGAGGTTTTTACAATGCCCGGAGAAAATCGGTCTGATGGGAAAGAGAGCCTGGGAAGAGAGCAGCAGAAAATATACAAGTAGCAGAAATGCCGGGGAGATAGAAATGATTTACAAAGAGCTGCTGTCAAAGGAAGAAGGAACAGATATGTAGATTAGGCGAAAGGATATTTAAAGCGTCGTTATGTTTTGCAAAAGGCCGGGGAAAAGGACAAATAGGGGCGTTTGGCAGAGGATGGGAGATTAAGATGGGAAAGACATTTATTATTGCGGAAGCAGGAGAGAATCATAATGGAAAACTGGAACTGGCTTTTGCCCTTATAGACAAAGCGGCCTGGGCAGGGGCCGACTGTGTAAAATTCCAGACTTTTGTGACCGGAGAACTGATTTCAAAAAGAGCGGAAAAGGCAGAGTACCAGAAGGCGGCCACAGGAAATAATGAAACCCAGTATGAGATGTTAAAAAAACTGGAGCTTACTTTTGAAGAGTTTATACAGCTGAAAAAGTATGCAGATGAAAAAGGAATTTTATTTTTATCCACGCCCTTTGATATCCCAAGTGTAAGGTTTTTGAACAGTATTGGTATTTCCTGTTTTAAAGTTCCGTCTGGAGAAATCACCAATTATCCATATCTGATGGAAATTGCCGGGACAGGAAAGGATATTATTATGTCCACCGGAATGGCGGAGATTTGGGAGATAGAGCAGGCGGTTTCTGTACTTAGGGAAGGCGGGGCGGAGAATATCAGCCTTCTGCATTGTAATACAGAATATCCAACGCCTATGGAGGATGTGAATCTCCGGGCAATGCTGTCGCTTAAAGAAAAATTTGGAGTAAGAGTGGGATATTCTGACCACACCAAAGGAATTGAGGTGCCTGTTGCGGCTGTGGCTCTTGGAGCTGAGATTGTTGAAAAACACTTTACCCTTGACCATAATATGGAGGGACCGGACCATAAGGCCAGTCTGGAACCAGAAGAGCTTAAGGCAATGGTGGAGGGAATAAGAAATATTGAAAAGGCTCTTGGAAATGGGGTGAAAACAGTCAGCAAGTCGGAGAAAAAGAATATAACTGCCGCGCGCAAGAGTATTGTGGCGGCAAGAAGAATCGCAAGAGGAGATATGCTGACAGAGGAAAATCTTGCAGTCAAAAGGCCAGGAGGCGGACTCTCGCCAATGAAATGGAAGGACGTAATTGGAACCTACGCTGTGAGGGATTTTCAGGAGGACGAGATGATATGTCTGGAAAATTTCCCGCAGAACAGGTAGGCAGGGAGCAACTTATAAGGTGTAATCTAAGGAAATGAGGGAGATGGGGAATGAAGGTTGTGGTAATTGGGCTGGGGTCCATGGGGAAGAGGAGAATCCGTCTGTTAAAGCAATATGATAGGACATTGGAGATTGTTGGAATTGACCAGTCACAGGAGAGGAGAACGCAGGCGGAAGAAGTGTTTGGAATTAAAACACTGGGGGGATTATCTTTTGCGGAGGAAGGAGCTTTCGACTGTGCATTTATTGCAACTTCACCGCTGTCTCACAGTGTTTTGATAAAAGAGTGTATTTTGAAAAATATCCATGTGTTTACAGAAATGAATCTTGTGGCAGACGGCTATGATGAGAACATCCAGTTAGCTAAGGAGAGGGATAAGGTTTTATTTGTTTCTTCCACTTTCCTGTACAGAGAGGAAATCCAGTATATTAACAAGAAGGTAAAGGAAAGCAGGGGGCTGGTTAATTATGTGTATCATATTGGGCAGTATCTGCCAGACTGGCATCCCTGGGAGTCTTATCAGGATTACTTTATCGGCAATAGGAGAACTGGTGGCTGCAGGGAAATTTTTGCCATTGAACTGCCATGGCTGCTGGATACGTTTGGGAATGTTAAAGGAATATCTGCCCTGAAGAGTAAAAATACAAATCTTGCCATAGATTATGCTGATAATTATATTGTCAGCATAGAGCATGAAAGCGGGGCAAAGGGTGCGCTGATTGTGGACGTTGTTTCAAGAAAAGCGGTGAGAAATCTGGAGATTTTTTCAGAGGATTTGTACCTTGGATGGAACGGCTCCCCGGAAGGGTTATATTATTTTGATTTTTGTCAGAAGAAAGATGTGTATGTGAACTTGTATGAAAAGGTGGACCGGCGTGAGGGGTATGAAACCTTTATTGTGGAAAACGGATATCTGCATGAGATAGAAGCGTTTTTCCGGCAGGTAAAAGAAGGCATTCTGCCAAAGTACGATTTTGAGAAGGACAAAAAAGTGTTGGAGATTATTGACAGGATTTAAAACAGATATTTGCCGGGGCGGTCGACCTATTCGAAAACATAAAACTATGGTACAATATTAACAGATAAATTGTAGATTAAGGCATTTTGATTTAACGCTTGTAAAATGAGGAAGGCGGATGAAGAATTACTATAAAATTGGCTTTTGCGGCCTGGGCTCTATTGGCAGGAGACATTTAAAAAATACAGTAAGATATCTGCAGGAACAAGGATGGGGATATGAGATTGACGCCATTAGAAGCGGCATAGGAGGGAGCTTGGACATGGAGCTTTCGGCCTACATCTCCAGACAATATACGTATGAAGACCGTATTTTAGAAGACTATGATATTATTTTTATTACCAATCCCACAGCTATGCACCGGGAGAGCATCAGGAGGTATCAGGATTGTACCAAAAGCATGTTTATTGAAAAACCAGTACTGGAAAGCGGCAGCCTTCCATTGGAACCTTTGCCGGAAAAGCTGACAGCCTATGTAGCGTGTCCTTTGCGCTATACAAAAACGCTACAGTATGTGAAAGAGAATATTGACTGCAGGAGGGCTTATTCGGTCAGGGCAGTGTGCTCCACATATCTTCCAATGTGGCATCCGGGGGAGGATTACCGGAAGTCATACAGCGCCCGGAAAAGTATGGGCGGCGGTGTGGGCACAGACTTAATCCATGAATGGGACTATCTGTCATGGCTGTTTGGAAAACCGGATAAGGTTATGACCATACAGGAAAAAGTATCAGAACTGGAAATTGACAGCAATGATATTGCTGTTTATATTGGACGGTCGGACCATACCGTTTATGAACTGCACCTGGACTATTTTGGAAAAGTGGAGACAAGGAGACTGGAGATACATTTACCGGAGAAAAGGATTGTGGCAGATATCAGAAACGGAAAGATTTCCTTTAGTGATGGCACAGAAGATATTGTCTTTGAAGAAAACAGGGATGATTATCAAATAAGGGAAATTGCGCATTTTTTTGATATAATAAACGGTGTATGTGAAAATGACAATTCTATTGGACAAGCGATAGAAACGCTTAATATTGCGTCAGGAAAATAATAGCTGTCAGATTGGATAGCGACAGGCGGGAAGGAAAGTCTTTTTATGGAGGAGATTCTTTTGCTGGGGACAGGCGGACATGCCCACAGCGTAGCAGATTGCATTGAACAGGGGGGGAAGTATCATATTTCGGGATTTCTGGATTTGGAAGAGAAAAAAGGTCTGCGGTATAAGGAATATGAAGTGATTGGAACAGATGATGACCTGGAAAAGTTTTTTAAAACAGGAATACAAAACGCCTTTGTTACTTTGGGATATATGGGAAAGGGAACTGTCAGGGAAGCTTTATATGATAAGATAAAAAAAAGCGGATACCGGCTGCCAAATATTATTGACCCGGCTGCAGCAGTGGCGCTGGATGTGAAAATGGGAGAAGGTATTTTTGTGGGAAAACAGGCAGTGATAAATGCAGGCACCCAAATTGGGGATATGTGCATTATCAATTCGGCGGCAGTGGTGGAGCATGACTGTATGGTTGGCAGATATTCACATGTAGCGGTAGGAAGCGTTTTGTGTGGCGGTGTGCATGTAGGAGAGCGGACACTGATAGGCGCAGGGGCAGTGGTGATACAGGAAGTGGCTGTCGGAGAAAATGTATTGATAGGGGCAGGAACGGTTGTCACCAGAGCGGTTCCAGATGGAATGATTAAATATGGAAGGGTAGAAAGAAAACGGAACAGGGAATGAAGAAAATCTGTGTGGTAACAGGCACAAGGGCGGAATATGGATTGTTAAAGCCTTTATTGTGCCGGATAAAAGAAGGGAAAGAGACGGAGCTTTGTCTGCTGGTTACTGGTATGCATCTATCGCCGGAGTATGGGCTTACATACCGGGAGATTGAGCTGGATGGCTTTCTGGAATATGAAAAAAATGAGATGCTGTTAAGTTCTGACACTTCCAACGGAGTTTCAAAATCTGTGGGACTTGGAATGATTGGCTTTGCGGATATTTTTACACGGGTCTCTCCGGCTATGGTGGTTCTTTTGGGGGATCGGTTTGAGACCTTTGCGGCAGCCTCGGCGGCAATGCTGCAGGGTATACCCATTGCGCACCTTCATGGAGGAGAGCTGACAGAAGGGGCTGTGGACGATGCCATGCGTCATGCAATTACAAAAATGAGTACCCTGCATTTTACGGCAGCTCCCAGATACCGTAAGCGGATTATTCAGATGGGGGAAACGCCGGAAAGCGTCTACTGTGTTGGCGCGCCAGGCATAGAAAATATTAAGGCACAGAAATTAATGGAAAAAGAGGAGCTTGAGGAGAGTATACAGTTTTTACTGGATAGGCCTTTTGTAATTGTCACCTATCATCCGGTTACGCTTGAAGTAAATACAGCAAAAGAGCAGTTTCAGAATTTGTTAGATGCGCTCAAAGCCCTGCCCTATAAAGTGATTTTTACAAAGGCAAATGCAGATGCAGAGGGAAGAGTGATTAACGGGATGATTGACCAGTATACGGCAGAACATTCTGAAAATACAATTGCATTTACTTCTATGGGAATGATACGTTATTTAAGCGCGCTGCGGTTTTGCAGGATGGTTATTGGAAATTCCTCAAGCGGAATTATTGAGGCCCCTTCCTTTGGGGTGCCTACAGTAAACATCGGCCTGCGGCAGCAGGGACGGGAGCGGGCGGCTTCTGTGACAGACTGCGGCAACAGGACAGAGGATATTTTAGCGGCAGTGCAAAAGGCGGAGGATATGTATGCCAGGGGAAGGCTGGAAGCCATAAAAAATCCTTACGAAGGAGAAAATACTTCAGGGATGATTTATCAGTATATTTTAGAATATCTGGACAAAAATAAAAATAAACCGAAAAAATTTTATGACCTGCCCTGATTTAGCCGGGACGGTCTTTGATTTATACTTTAGGGAGAGAAAAAGTGAATTTATTGTTTACAATATGCGCCCGTGCGGGTTCAAAGGGAGTAAAGGGAAAAAATACAAGGGAGTTTTGCGGAAAACCCCTTTTAAGTTATACGGTGGCAGCGTATGATTTGTTCATCAGACAGTATGGCAGTTTGTATGACCATATTTGTTTAGCATTAAATACAGACAGTGAAGCGCTGCTTACACAGATGAATGGGCTTAAGGTTCCTTTCATAGAGGTCAAAAGGGAAGAAAATCTGGCAGGGGATGTAGTCAGTAAAAAAGATGTGATAAAGGATACCCTGAAAAAATGTGAAGCGAAGGAAAAGGCAATATTTGACGTAGTGATAGACTTAGACCTGACCTCTCCCTTAAGGAGGGCTGATGACGTAAAGGGGACCCTGGATAAGCTGCTTGCAGATGCAAAAGCGGATATTTCCTTTAGTGTTACCAACGCCCGGCGTTCTCCTTATTTTAATATGGTAGAGAAAAAGGAAGACGGTTATTACAGGACAATTTCCCAGACAAGCTATACCACAAGGCAGCAGGCGCCGGTCTGCTATGATATGAATGCTTCTATTTATGCTTATAACAGGAAGTATCTTCTGGAAGATAATATTTTTGAACGGAAAGCCGTTATATGGAATATGCCGGATACAGGGATTTTGGATATTGACAGTGAAGAAGATTTAGAGCTGATGGAAGTGGTAGGGAGATTTTTATTTGAAACAAAATCCGGATACCAGGAACTTTATACGTGGATGCGTTAAGGGGACGGAAGTGGTACTTAAAACAGCGGACGGACTGGAGGGGCCCAGAGGAAAGGAAGGATGCGAAGCAGAGAGGATTTCCTCTGTAGGTCATTGGCGCCGGAAAGGACGGAAGCGGTACTAAAAACAGCGGACGGACTGGAGGGGCCCAGAGGAAAGGAAGGATGCGAAGCAGAGAGGATTTCCTCTGTAGGTCATTGGCGCCGGAAAGGACGGAAGCGGTACTAAAATAGGAGAACAAAAATGAGCAAAACGGTATTTGTTGTACATTGTATTGATACAGAAGGTCCTTTATATGAAGAACCAAAGGTTCCTTTTGAACAGATTAAAAATATTTTTGGAATTGATATTGCTCCCACAAGGGAAAATCTTATAAAGCTTCAAAAGGGGGAACTTGACCTGGGCGGAAAAGAGGAAGCGGTCAGGAATCTGGTTGATATACATAAAATAACCACAAGAGGCTCCTGGGAGGAAATACAGGAAATGCTTGCTCATGTAACCAGCGAAAAGTTCCGGTGTGAGCTTCCTGATTCCAAGGGCAATGGCTGGGTATTTAACTGGTTTTGCATGGATCATGTGGGATTTACCGGAAACAATCCCCGCAGGCGGGATAGCGGTCATCACAAAGTTTTTGACCGCTACCAGAAAATGGTTTTAGAGCAAAAACAGGGCGATGGTATTGGATTTCACCATCACCCGGTTCCTTTTTCAGGAAATTATAATGAGTCGGGAACAGCGTTTTGGGGAGGGGAAAACCTGAACCAGATTTTGTGCAGGAAGGTCATTGACCGTCAGTGGTTTCCTACCACATTCCGGCCGGGGTTCCACACGGAACGTCCAGACTCTCACTGGTTTTTGGAACAGTGGATTCCTTTTGACTTTGGAAACCAGTCGGTCAGGATGGAAGAGACGGACCAACCGGATTTAAGCGCAGGACGGTTTGGGGACTGGCGTCATGCGCCTTTAGAATGGCATCCCTATCATCCTGCCCATGAGGATTATCAGAAAAAAGGAACCTGTAAAAGATGGATTACCCGGTGCCTGAACATGTATGCCCGCATCCGGCAGATTACCTTAAAAGATGTGGAGGAAGCCTTTGAGACGGCACAGGCAGGAGAAAATGTGATTTTAGCCTTTACGGACCATGATTATAAAGATATGTATTATGAAATTAATACGGTTAGGGATATGATTGGCAGGGCATCCCAAAAGTATCAGGATGTCCGATTTGAATATGCGGATGCAGTCAGTGCAATGCGCAAATGCCTGAACCTTCCCTATGAGGATTTAAATCTGAATGTGGAGATTCAAAAAAG
>CAMUHA010000135.1 GCA_947088515.1 uncultured bacterium | reverse complement strand
TATTCTGCGCTTTTCCTATCAGGTGGTCTTTGAAACCTGCTCACAGGGCGTTCTGTATGATATGCGTGATGCGGTTTTCAGAAAGCTTCTGGCAGAAGACTTTGCCTTTTATAACAGAAAAAAAACAGGGGACCTGATGAGCCGTCAGACAGGTGATATGGACGCCATCCGTCACTTTGTGGCTTTTCTTATCTACTGTGTTTATGAAAACGTGCTGCTTTTTATTTTTGCACTTGTTATGATTTTTACGGTAAACCAAAAACTTGCCCTGTGTATGGTGCTGGTTCTCCCGTTTACCGCCCTTACCACCTTCCGTCAGTCAAAGGCGGTGCGTCCAACCTTTGCCCGCATCCGCGACCGCTTTTCTTCTTTAAATGCCTTTGTGCAGGAAAATGTCAGCGGCAACCGGGTGGTAAAAGCTTTTGCAAAAGAAGACTTTGAAATGGAAAAATTTAATCGTGAGAATGATGCTTACAAGGAGGCGCAGCTTGCTTCTTCACGTATGTGGATGAAATATCTGCCAATATTTGAAGTGCTGTCTTATCTGCTCAACGTAATCCTGATGCTTTACGGCGGCTATATGGTTATCCAGGGAGAAATTTCTCTTGGAAATCTGGTAACAGTAAACGGCTATCTCTGGATGCTGACTGTGCCCCTTCGGATGACAGGCTGGTGGATTAACGACACTCATCGTTTTCTCACTTCCGTTGAAAAAATTTATGATACCTATATGGAAGAACCCCAGATAAAAACTCCCTCTGTCCCTGTGGAACGCAGGCATATGGAGGGAAATGTGGAATTTCGGAATGTATCCTACCGTACAGATGATGAAAACATTGTAAGTGACATCAGCTTTACTGCCAAAAAGGGCCAGACCATTGGCATTCTGGGAACCACTGGAGCCGGAAAATCCACTGTCATGAACCTTTTGTGCCGTTTTATGGATACCTCCAAAGGAGAGATTCTGGTGGACGGCGTCAATGTGAAGGATTTAAATCTCCGGGAACTGCGGGATAATATTGGAATGGCTATGCAGGATATTTTTCTCTTTTCGGACACAATCGAAGGAAATATTGCTTACGGACGGCCGGAATGCTCCTTTGAGGAAATCAGAGAAGCTGCTATTATGGCAGATGCCAACCATTTTATCCAGAGAATGCCTGAAGGGTATGATACCATTGTAGGAGAGCGGGGCGTTGGACTTTCGGGAGGACAGAAACAGAGAATTTCCCTTGCAAGAGCTTTACTGAAAAAGCCCGCCATTCTGATACTGGACGACACCACCTCTGCCGTGGACATGGAAACAGAAAGCTATATCCAGAACCAGCTGAAAAAGTTAAATGGCCAGTGCACCATTTTTGTAATTGCTTACCGGATTTCTTCCATTAAAGATGCAGACCAGATTCTGGTAATGAACAACGGAAAGATTATTGAACGCGGCGCCCATCAGGAGCTGCTTGACAAAAATGGCTATTATGCCGATGCTTTCCGTCATCAATATGGGGAAATTCCCAAGGCGGATAACTTTTCTCCTGATTCTTCCTATGGGCAGCCTGCCTTCATTACAGGCGCCGCCGCTTTGGGAAAATCCAGCTGAAAAATCTTTGAACCTGTTTGAAAGGTCATTCGAAAGGAGAATTGCCTTATGGCACGAAATAAATATGATGTAGATGAAGTTTTAGAAGATAAATTTGATGTAAACCAGCTTAAGCGGCTGCTTGGCTACTTAAAGCCCTACAGGAAGCGTTTCTTTTCCGTGGCCGTCCTTATGCTGACCGCCTCCGCATTTACGATGCTGATACCACAGTTTTTTATGCGGATTATTGACGAAAGCATTCCGGCAAAGGATATGGGAGGCGTTGCCTTTTACAGTGCCTTAACCCTGCTGGCCGCCCTGTATTCTGCCGTTGCTCTGCGGTACAAAATCAAACACACTAACCTAATCGGCCAGCAGATTATTCATGATTTGCGTTATGATATTTTTAAACATTTGCAGGAACTGCCCTTTTCCTATTATGATGACAGACCCCATGGAAAAATCCAGGTCCGGGTGGTCAATTATGTCAACAGCTTAAGCGACCTGCTTTCCAATGGTATTTTAAACACCATTACAGACCTGTGCAACCTGTTTTTCATTATTGCTTTTATGCTGCTTATTAATGTGCAGCTGACAATATTGTGCCTTTGTGGTCTGCCGCTGCTTGCCTTTGTGGTAATCTTTATCAAAAAAAGACAGCGGAAGGCATGGCAGATACAGAGCAACAAACAGTCAAACTTAAATGCTTATATTGCAGAAAGTATTAACGGTATACGGGTAACACAGTCCTTTGTGCGCGAAGAAATGAACAGCAGCATTTTCAACAACTTAAGCAGCAGTTACCGGAAATCCTGGATGCAGGCGGTTATGTACAATTTTACTATGGGCCCCAGCGTTGATATTATATCAATAATAACAACTTCCGCTATTTATGTGCTTGGCATTTACTGGATGTCTTCCCCATCCTCCTCCATCACAGTAGGCGTTCTGGTAGCCTTTACCGCTTATGTAAGCAGATTCTGGACCCCCATAAATACACTGGCCGGATTTTATAATTCACTGCTTACCGCCATCTCCTATCTGGAGCGTATTTTTGAAACCATTGACGAACCTGTTTCCGTTAAAGATGCGCCGGATGCAGTAAAAATGCCGCCCATTCATGGCGATGTATCCTTTGAACATGTTACTTTTAGCTATGAGCCGGATGTAAAAATCTTAAACGATGTAAATTTCCATGCAAAAGAAGGCGATTCCTTTGCAATTGTAGGTCCTACCGGCGCCGGAAAAACAACGCTTGTTAACCTGTTAAGCCGTTTTTATAATGTGGACGGCGGACGTATCCTTATTGACGGAACAGATATCGCAGATGTTACTATCCATTCTCTAAGAGAACAGATGGGGGTTATGATGCAGGACAGTTTTATTTTCTCCGGAACCATTATGGATAATATCCGCTATGGCAATTTTACAGCTACCGATGATGAAGTAATCCAGGCCGCAAAAACCGTATGTGCCCATGATTTTATTATGGAAATGGAAAACGGTTATTATACGGAAGTAAACGAGCGTGGAAGCCGGCTTTCCGCCGGACAGCGTCAGCTGATATCCTTTGCCCGTGCCCTTCTTGCCAACCCCAAAATACTGATTTTGGATGAAGCCACTTCCAGCATTGACACGGAGACGGAAATTGTATTGCAAAAGGGATTAAACGAGCTGTTAAAGGGACGTACCTCCTTTATCATTGCCCACCGGCTTTCCACTATCAAAAATTCCTCCTGCATAATGTATGTGGATAAAGGAAATATTCTGGAAAAGGGAACCCACCAGGAACTAATGGCGCTAAACGGAGAATACTACCGCCTGTATATGTCCCAATATGCCAACTGCGCATAAATTTTATCAGGGAACGGCAAATAATTCATCTTATCACATGCCGTCCATCCCACTGCCTTCATACAGCGCCCCCAGTGGACAGGGAAAAGATTTCCCTGTCCACTGTCTTTAACCAAAAAATCCATTTCTGTTTTTGATACGTCTGTCCGCTCTTAAAAAAATAAATTTTCGTTATCTCCTTTACTTTTTTATTTACTTCTTTACTGGTTTGTGATACAGTTGAGAAAGTAAAGGAAGGCTTGTCGCTCACAAATATAAACACAAACTTGCAGAAGGTTTAATGAAAGGAATAAAACTATGGCACACCATCAGAAAAAGAAACATACAATTGAAGATCTCAACTCTTTGCCCGAAGGACAGCGGGCAGAACTGATTGATGGGCAGATGTTCCTGTTAACGCCGCCGGATACAGACCTTCAAAGAATTTCCTATACTGTGGCCCGGACAATCTCTGATTACATTAACAGGAAAAATGGCAGGTGCGAGGTATTTCTTGCACCCTTTGCGGTCTATTTAAATAAAGACAATTACAACTATGTTGAACCTGATATTTCCATTGTATGTGACCGTGAAAAAATTAATGATAAAGGCTGTAACGGCGCTCCAGACTGGGTCATTGAAATCACATCTTCTGGCGCCCCCCAAAGAGATTATGGCATTAAACTCTTAAAATATCATGCAGCGGGCGTCCGCGAATATTGGATTATAAATCCGCAAAAAAAAGCGGTTATTGTATTCGATTTTGAAAAACAGCGGTTTTCCAACCAATATTGCTGGAACGATGATATACCTGTATGTATATATAAAGACCTTGTTATCAATCTTGATAAACTGCTAAATAAATAACGCTGGAAACATCATTTCTTAAATGTCTCCAGCGCATATTTTAAATGCTGTATCGCTTATAAAATATTATATACAGATTAGTTTTTTATCTGCCGGCCTTCATGGTCCATGTGGTAATTTTCTTTATAAATCAGTTCAGAAACCGGGACAAATATGTAACCTTCATTTTTTAATGTGGCAATAAGAGTATCCAGCGCCTGTGCTGTATACTTTGCCCCATTATGGCAAAGTATAATAGACCCGTTTCCAAGATGCTTATGCTGGGTCACTGTTTTAATAATGGAATCCACGCCGTAGTCCTTCCAGTCAAGGGAATCCACATCCCACTGAATCGTTGCATAGCCGCAGTCCTTTGCCACATCCACAACCGCATTATTATAATCTCCGTAAGGCGGCCGGAACAAAAACATTTCATATCCAGTCAGCTCCTGTACTTTGGTATGGACCTTCATAAGTTCTTCTTTTTTTTCATCATCAGAAAGCTGACTCATGTTTTTGTGGTTTTCACTATGGTTTCCCAGGTCATGGCCTGCTTGTGTGCTGATAATGACACTTTAACCTTTTACTGCTCCCATTGCAATTCCCTGTGTAAAGTATTTCTGGAAAGCAATGAATATAGCAATAATCGGAACTGCCGCTAGAGAAGCTCCCGCCATAATCAGACCAAAGTCTGTGGAGTTTTCTGCCTGCAGCTTTGCTATACCAAGGGAAATCGTCAGCTTACTGGTACTGTTTAACATAATCAACTGCATAAAATAATCATTCCAGCTATTGATAAAGGTAAAGATTGCAAGTGCGCCAATCCCTGGCTTAATCATTGGTATTACAATATTAATAAAAGTTTTTGCTTCCCCTGCTCCATCAATCCTTGCCGCCTCCAGCATTTCGCCTGGAACGCTTTCTGAGAACTGCTTCATCAAAAATACGCCAAAGGGCCATCCTACCGTCGGGAAGATTACTGCCCATATGGTATTGTATAAAGAAAGCGCCGACATCTCCCGCAGCAACGGAATTAAGATAACCTGCTTAGGCAGAGCCATTGCACATACGATTAATGTAAACAGCAAATGCTGTCCTTTAAAGCGCTTCTTTGCCAGCGCATATCCTGCCATTGCAGCTGTGATACAGGTAAGTATCATTGCCATAACCGACATAAATACTGTGTTAAGCAGCCACCGGATTGCCGCAGGCATTACAGGGCCAGCTGAAAAGATAATTGGTTTGCCATCTGCTGTAAACTTGCTGCTAAAGGGAATGCCAAGCTCCCAAAGCGGCGCTGTCTGCCGGCTGAAAAGCTTATTAAAATTGTCAAGCACCCATTCTTTTGGAAACCAGTCCGGGCTTGTTGCATTGATGGATGCCGCCGTCTTAAATGCTCCCGTTACAATCCAATAAAGAGGAAAAGCAAACAGAATTGCAAGAATCACCAATATAACCAATGATATTGTTTTATAAATACCTGTCCGTTTAATACCTGAATCCATACTTCCACCTCCTATTTTTCCTTGGCCAGCTTAAACTGTACAGCGGAAAGGAGAGCAATGAAGATTGCCAGAACCACGCCCATTGCGTTTCCATAACCATAACGGTAAAGCTTAAATGCTGTATAGTATATATAGTACATAACAGTATCCGTACTATGGTTCGGCCCGCCGGAAGTCAGCAGCTGAATCAGTGCAAAACACTGGAAACTGTTTATTGTAGTTATTACCAGGATATACAAAGTCGTGGGCATAATCAGCGGCCACTTAATTTTCCAGAACTGCTGCAAATGGGTGGCCCCGTCCACCTCGGAGGCTTCCACTAAGGATGTATCCACATTGCCCAGCGCGGATACATATAATACAATTGGCTGTCCTACAGAAGTTGTAAGCAGGATAAGGATAATACACCATAAAGCATATTTCTCATCCCCCAGCCAGTTTATATTCTTATCAATTAACCCAAGTCCTTTTCCCACATAATTAAAAATGCCATAATAATTATTGAACATCCACTTCCACACTACCGTAACAGCTACCGAACCAGTAACCACCGGCAGATAAAATACGCAGCGGAAGGTTGACAGGATAGGACCCCTTAATCTATAGATAACGGCTGACACCCACAGTGAGAAAATACATACCACCGGCACCGAAACGATAACTATTACAAATGTATTTTTCAGGGAACGAATAAAAATCTGGTCTTTCCACAGTTCCACATAATTTTGGAATCCTATAAAAACATCTTTTGCATCTTTTCCCATCGTAGAATCAAAGAAACTCGTATAGATACATAAAATCATAGGGATTACAACAAACCCTATAAAGAAAACCATATTCGGCAGAAGGAAGAGATAAGCCGAGCGTGTTTCCCGACGCACCAGCGCTTTGCTTCTGCTTGAAAGGTTGGATGATTTTGCCATGAACCGCACCCCTCTCCTTCACTTATTCTACACAGGAAGGGACTATTCATCCCCATCTATGGATAAGAGTTTTCTGGCAGCCGCCAGGGATTGCCTCCCTGGTCCGCTGCCAGTATGAGTCATTCATTAGTTTCCTGCATTTGCTGCCGCATTTGCATTTGTTACAAAGGTTCCCACTTCAGTTGCTACATCTCCGCCTGTACCGATACGCTGTAACATATTCCACCATTCTGTACGTGCTTCTGCCCAGCCTGGAACTACCTGATAGTAGTCACCCATAGAAGGCATAAAGTAGGTTGAAAATACGTTCATGGTATCTGCTGTTTCCATTCCGTCATAAATACCTGTCAGAGTCGGACGAACCGGGAAATATGTAGAAGCTTTTACGCTTTCATTTACCTGGTCAGGGTCGTTACAGATAAATTCAACAAAAGTCTTTGCTGCATCTATCTTAGCCTGATCGCCGTTGTCAAAAATACCAAAGCCCCAGATACCGCCGCACAGCTCTGTCTTGCCATCATCAGAAGGGAAGAGCATGGGAAGGATGGTATCTCCGTTGTTGGTTGTGCCTGCAGCTGCATTGTCAGAATTGGTCTGCTGCGCTGCATTCCAGCAGAAGGACATTGCCAGAGTTCCGTTACGGAATAATGTGATTTCTTCTCCGCCATTAATGGAAGCGTCAAAGTTAATTCCGTCCTGTGCATATAAAGTTTCAAGCGCCTTAATGTTTTCCGGCGTATCAGCTGTATATGCTGTATGCTCTGCATTTGTAAAGGTGCTGCTGTACAGATTGTTGATGATTGCTCTTGTACCCTGATCACCGCCCTGTCCTGAGCAGTAAATTGCAGCTACATTTTCATGTCCTGAATCATACACTGCCTGAACTGCCTTCAGGAAATTTTCTGTAGTCCATGTGTGGTTTTCAGCATCCAGATACTGCATTGCATCTGCTGCCTCAAAAATATTCTGGTTGATGGCCATACAATGCGCTACCATACACAATGGATATTCATAATATTTGCCATCAGAAGATTTGCAGGCTGCTTCTACAGAATCATAAATTTCTCCGCCTGCCTCTGTTGCAAAGAGGTCAGATAAATCTACCATAAGTCCTCTTGCTCCCCAGTTTGCTACCAGACGTTCCGGTCCTTCCATTACAATATCAGGAGCCTGCCCGCCTTCAATTGCGGTATTTACCTGATCATCACCATTGGTATAATCAAGGTATTCCACAGTTACGGTAATTCCCGGATATTTTTCATTAAAGCTTGCAATCAGACCATCGACTGTTGCGGAGTCTCCCCAATTTCCAATAGGATAAGTCCATAACGTAATGGATGCGCTTAAATCTGATGCAGCGCCATCCGTGCTTTCTGCATCTGTGCTTTCTGCGCCTGCACTGTCCTCTGCCGCATCTTCAGCAGGCGCTTCCGGTTCCGCAGGAGTATCTTGTTTAGCCTCATCCTTTTGTGCCGGGGGAGCGCTGCCACACGCTGCCAAAGACAGCGCCATAGCCATGGAAAGACCCAGCGCCATGATTTTTTTTGTCACCTTTTTCATAAGTTTCATCTCCTTTAATTTATTTATTTTTTCAGACAGCCCCGCATATACAAAAGCCATCTGTAAAAACCATACTCTGTCCGCAAATGTGTTGTTCCATCCAAATAATTTTATTAAAGTTCCTCTTCCTGCGTTTCGTCAGTCTGCATCAGAACCGCTATTTCTTCCTCTGTCAGATATTTGGGAAAAATACGCTCCAAAAACAAAGAAGATAAAAGCGCCGTAAGCACTGGCGTAAACAAAACCGGCCACCATTGTTCAAGGGTAAACACCATCATTTCCACTGTCAGCATGACAATGATTACCGTAGAGGGAAGATGCCTAAGAGCCATAATAAATGCCGTCCGCAATAACGCTCCCGTCTGGAACGCAAACCGCCCCATCAGAGGAAACAAATAGCAGAAAATACCTGCCGGAACCAGAAGAACCACATAGTACGCCATATACATAACCACCCCTGCAGACGTGGAAATATTATTTGCCATCACATTATATCCCCAGGCAAAAAATACCACAGCAGGCAGGCAAAGCAGCGTAACGGGTATTCCCTGTTTCAGATTATCCAAAAAAGCCCTAAGGTACATTCCAAACGCTTCATCCTTTTTATGGCGGAAGGTTTTTACCACAGTATAATAAAGAGCTGCCGTTGCCGGACCAATTGTCACAACAGGCAGGCTGAGAAGCGCCCATAGCAGGGACAGCCCTACCAAATCCACACCTTTGGATAAGATGCGGAAAAACAGATTTTCCGGGTTAAAAATATCCTGCCACATTAATGCCACCCCTTTTTTGGTCAGCCCCTATTTTCCTGCAGATTACCTGCACTAAGCGCCCGAAGGGTATCATCGTACATCTGCGCTTTTTCATACTTGTCGTTACTGATATAAAAATTATAAATCGTATCTATCATAACCAGAATCGGAAACTGCGGCGATATCACATTGCCATGGTTTAAATAGCTCAAAGAAGCTACAAGCACCACCTCGCTGCAGAAATCCGTATAAATATCCTTGTCATTGGCTGTAAAGATTACAGTCTTTGCCCCCTTTTTATGGGCCTCCCGCAAAAGATACAGCACCTCTTTTGTTTCTCCGCTTAAGGTAAACC
>CAMUHA010000134.1 GCA_947088515.1 uncultured bacterium | reverse complement strand
TCCCCTGAAATAGTGGACTGTATTGTTTTTTGGACCAAAAACCCTATGCCAATGATGGACAAGCTAGATAATTTAAAAGACTATAATTATTATTTTCAATTTACTTTAACTGGCTATGGAAAAGATATAGAGCCTCATTTGCCGGATAAACGTAAAACCTTGATAGAAATTTTCCGCAGGTTATCCAGTCAGTTGGGAAGCAATAGAGTGATTTGGAGATATGACCCTGTTTTTTTTACAGACAGATATACACTGGAATATCATATCAAGGCCTTCCGGGAAATTGCGGGAGCATTACAGGGATATACGGATAAGGTGGTAATAAGTTTTTTGGACATGTATGTAAAAACCAAAAAGAACATGAAAGATATCCCCTTGATAAATATAGAAAATGAATTTTTAAATGAGTTTGTCTATGAACTTTCAAGCATTGCCTGTAAAAATAAAATGACAATTGCATCATGCGCAGAGAAACTGGATTTAACGCAATTTGGTGTATCACATAATTGTTGTATAGACAGGGAACTGATAGAAAAAATAACTGGATATAAAATAGATAGGAAAAAAGATAAAAACCAAAGAGAGGAATGTGGATGTATTGAAAGTATCGAAACAGGCACATATGATACTTGTCCAAACGCCTGCAAATATTGCTATGCAAATAATTCGGAAGAGAAGGTGGCTTACAATCGTCAGTTATATGACCCGCATTCCCCTTTGCTGTGCGGGGCAGTGACTCAAAGAGATAAGATAACAGAGCGTAACCTAAAAATGAGCGCAAAAAACAGGAAATCTATTGTTGATTTCCTGTTATAGCTTTCCCGCAAGCTGCAAATCAATGGTACCATGTTAAATAGATACCGTTTTATCAAAAAATATGTATTTCGGCCTGTTCATCTTCCGCTGCAACCAAAATCCTGTAGATTTCATGTTCCCATGCTTTTTTTAACCGTGCGTCATTAATGGGAATTGCCTCTGTCTTTAGGTAATTTACGCCAGTTATATACATACCTCCCAAGGAGCCGACAGCAAATTTAAGTCCATGTTCTGTATCCTGCAGAATTGGTTTTTCATAAGTCATAAAGCTTAAGACCACAGAATTTGCGGCAGCATTCTTCCCACTGCAAAAAGCAAAACGGTCACGGATAATGATTTCTTTATGCTTTATCAGCAAAGCGTTTCTTTTATAGTAAAGCAGTCCTGCTTCCGGCGGGTAAGCGGAGGCAATATCCATAGCAATTTCACAAATATCATCGGAAAACTGCCAGCTCACATCCATGGCTCTGTAGCGTTCTCCGTCTGACTGCATACAGCCATTTACCGTTGGCAGATTATGGTAGGCGGACTGCATGGTCCATATTTCATATCGCTGGGGGGAAAAGGTCTTTTTGGTATAACTTTCCACTCCCACATCAATCAGCATAGGCTGTCCCTTTTTGTAAACGGTAAAACTTCCAGTGTCATTGTGGTTATGACTGTCTGCATTATCTCCAGCTTTGGCGGCAAGGTACAGGGTATCGTCTCTTGCAATAAAAATACCTGTGCTGGGATAGTAAATGTCAGGATGGCTGATGGTTTTGCTGCAGGCGTGGGTGAAGTTCCTGATTGCAGCGGCGGTGCATCCGTTTTGCAGCCGGTAGTACAGGTTATTTTCTTCAGGCAGCAAAAGCGTGGCAGGGAGCCCTGCCGCAAAATCAGCGGCGGCAAAAACGGCCATATTTTCATTGCCTGTTCTCCTGGCAAAAAGAAATTCCCTTACGCCAGCTCTTCCCGCTATAGGGGAACAATCGGCGTAATTTACATAATATTTATCCTCCACATGAACGTTTAAAATATAGGAAGCTATGTTTTGTATTTTGGGTTCTGCGTAAAGAGAAGAAAAGCGGTTGGCGGTCACAGCGTTTAAGATTTCCAGCGTGTTAAACAGGCACAGGCCGGCATGCCGGTAATACTGCGCTCCTTCATCGCAGCATCCGTCTTCTTCATAGCTGTCAAGAAAATAATCAGCGCTTTTACATGCTTTTTGCAGCGCTGCGTTTCTTACAGCCGCTTCGGTGTCTGTTAAAAAAACGGAGAGAAGTACATTCTGGGTACACCAGATGGTCCAGTTAATCATAGGTGTGGTTCCATCTCCCATCCACCAGAAATGGCAGTTTAAGTAAGGGGTGAAAATCCGTATGGTCAGTTCGTGGAAAATCCGTTTACAGATAAAGGGACTTACGGCATCCAGTCGTTCTTTCAGCAGATAATATATGGTTCCAAGGATGGCTCCGGTTTCACAGGCAAACAGGTCAAGAACAGGTGCGGTGTTGTCAGGGAGAAGCAGCTGGGGAGTATCTCTGATATAGGTATTATGGGCAGGAAGCTGCCAGGCGCTTTCCTCACAGATGGAGAAAATCCCGTTGATAATATCGTCCAGAAACCGTCCATTATCTTCCACGCATTCCGCAAGAACCAGCGCGTCTAAGGCGTGCCGCTTGGAAAACAGCTTATCTTCATAGCGGGTGCGGTTTCCTGTCCTTGAAAAATCCATAAAATCTGTAGCCAAAAGGCATGGATATTCAAAATGAAGGTACTGCTCTCCAAGGCGCAGAGTTTCCTGCCTCCATTCTTCATCCAGGCCCTGCCAGGCATTTCTGTTATTGATGGAAGGATAGAGGGAAAAAGGGGTAAAAGGTGGTTGAAAATTTTTAGCAATTTCATAAAACATTAGAAAATTCCTCCTGATATGTTTATATTTTAGCATACAAGATGGCAGGACAAAAGAAGATTAAAATATTTTATGGAAGGTGTTGCATCTGTAGGTTTTAAGGGGTAAAGTAGTATAAAATGCTGCTATTTACAGTAACAGACCAAATGCAGTGGCGTTATAAGAGGCATGCAAACCTTTGTCGGTAAAAAGGGATGGCGTCAGCGCCATATGGTGGAAATGGTTTTTATTAGATGGCAGAAAAGGAGAAGGTTATGAGGATTTTGTTTGAAGAAAAAAAGGTTATTAGTGGGGAAGAAGTGGAAAAGGCACTGGCTTTTTCGGCAGAACAGGTAGTACGGAACCTGCCGGAGTTTACGGATAAGTTCCAGAAAGCTTACAGCGAGGGTGGTTTCTATCAGCCCATAGAGAACAATTACTGGACAACGGGCTTCTGGACAGGGGAAATATGGCTTTCATATGAGTATATGCAGGAAAAGAATGCGGCAGACGCTGAAGGCTTAAGGAAGGCGGGGGATATTCAGGTAGATAGTTTTTTAAAACGGATAGATAATAAAATAGAAGTGGACCATCATGATATGGGATTTCTCTATTCGCCGTCCTGTGTGGCAGCCTATAAGCTTACCGGAAGCAAAAAGGGAAAGGAGGCCGCCATTAAAGCGGCAGACCAGCTGATTACCAGATATCATCCGGTAGGAGAATTTATCCAGGCCTGGGGTCCTATGGATGCGCCGGAGAATTACCGGCTGATTATTGACTGTCTGCTGAATCTGCCTCTTTTATATTGGGCGTCAGAAGAAACCGGGGATGATAAATATAGGAACATTGCAGAAAAGCATATACATACAGCTATAAAAAATGTAATACGTGAGGACTATTCCACATGGCACACTTTTTTCTTTGATATGAAAACAGGCGAACCAGACCATGGCGCAACCTGTCAGGGCTATCGTGACGGCTCCGCTTGGGCGAGAGGACAGGCCTGGGGGGTATATGGCTGTGCGCTTGCTTATAAATATACAGGAAGAAAGGAATACATTACCATCTTTAAAAATGTGGCGCAGTATTTTTTGGAGCATCTTCCCAAGGATATGGTTCCTTTTTGGGATTTGGAGTTTACGGATGGGGATGACCAGCCAAGGGATTCTTCTTCGGCATCCATTGCGGCCTGCGGTATGCTGGAAATGATTAAGTATATGGATGAAGAAGAGGGTGCGGTCTACAAAAAATATGCCCGGCAGATGATGAAATCCCTGTATGACAATTATGCAGTGAAGGATTTTAAAAAGTCCAACGGACTTGTGCTTCACAGCACTTATTCCAATCATTCACCATATAACACCTGTAATCATTATGGAGTGGATGAATGCAATTCCTGGGGAGACTATTTTTATATGGAGGCATTAACAAGATTACACAAGGACTGGAATTTGTACTGGTAATAAAGCGGGAGTAAAGTTTTTATGACAGATGGGCAAACGAAAGTTGGCTGTGATGGTTGACTTTGGGCAGAGCAAAAGCGGAACGGAGTAAGCTAAAAACAGGACAGGAGCGGAAATGAAAAGTAATTGGGAAGGAAAATTAAACAGTAAAGAGGATTTCAGGGAGCTGCTATTGGAGATAGTAAGGCCGTTGATTCCATATTATAGTGAGGAGAAGGCAGAACTGGTGTTGGGGGTAACAGCCACCACTTATAATCAAAAGACGATACGCCTGGAAGCCTTTTCAAGGCCTTTGTGGGGGCTGGTTCCCTTTTTTGCAGGAGGCGGAAGGGACGCTGCTTTTGAAGAGATTTACCGCAGGGGACTGGCTGCCGGAACAGACCCGGAAAACAGAGAATACTGGGGGCGCTGTCATACCTTTGACCAACGGTTTGTGGAAATGGCAGCAATATCCTATGGCCTGATTTTGACGCCGGATAAGCTGTGGGCCCCCCTTAGTGAGAAGGAAAAGGATAATCTGGCATCATGGCTCTATGAGATTAATGAATATGAACTTCCTGTGTGCAACTGGGTGCTGTTTGCCGTGTTGGTAAATATTGCCTTAAAAAAGCTTGGGAAAAAATATGATAAGGAGAAGCTGGAGAAATATTTACAGGGGGCAGACTCCTTTTATCTTGGAGACGGATGGTATCAGGACGGGGATTCTGGACAGAAGGATTATTATATATCCTTTGCCATACATTTTTACAGTCTTTTTTATGCAAAGGTGATGGAGGAGGAAGACCCTGACAGATGCAGGGTTTATAAGGAGAGAGCGGAGATTTTCGCAAAGCAGTTTATTTATTGGTTTGACGAAGGGGGCGCTTCCCTTCCTTATGGAAGGTCGTTGACTTATCGCTTTTCGCAGGTAAGCTTTTTTAGCGCATGTCTGATGGCGGGAGCGGAGCCCTTTTCTGTTGGAGTGATGAAAGGCCTGATAGTAAGGCACCTGTGCGACTGGATGAAGAAGCCGGTTTTTGACAGAAATGACATCCTGACCATTGGATATGGTTATCCGAACCTTGTTATGGGGGAGAGGTACAATGGACCTGGTTCGCCTTATTGGGCTTTAAAAACCTTTGCCTTTCTGATGCTTCCCGATGAACACCCATTCTGGAGGGTACAGGCAGAGCCGCTTCCGGCGCTGGATACACAGAAGGCGCTTTTCTATGCAGATATGCTGATACACCGGTATCCGGGTCACGTGACGGCGTTTGTGCCGGGAAAGTACAGTCCGGGCGGTCATGGGCAGACGCCTGCCAAGTATGGGAAGTTTGCCTATGACACCTGTTTTGCATTTAGTGTGGCAAAGTCGTCTTGCGAAATTCATGAGGCGGCGCCGGATTCTATGCTGGCATTTTATATTAACGGATATGTATATGTGCGGAGAATTTGTGAGGATTTTCAGGTGACAGAACAAGATGTGACTTCCCGGTGGGTTCCCTATGAGGGCATTAAAGTAGAAACTGTTATTACCCCTACGGAAAAAGGGCATATCAGAAGACACCTGATAGACAGTGACAGGGAATGTGAGGCTTATGACTGCGGTTTTGCGATAGAAATAGATGTGGACGGGGAAGAGCTGGAGGCAGGAGAGCGCTGCGCAAAAGCGGAGAACTGTTATAGCAGATGTAGCGTAAACATAGTAAAGGGAGAAGGACGGGGAGAAATCATTGCTGCAGACCCTAATACGAATCTTCTGCATCCAATGACCCGGATACCGGCAATCCGCTATCAGATACATAAAGGAACAAATGAAATTATCACAGAGGTTATTATATAAAAGAAACCCCCGTTGTTTGAAAGACGGAGGCGGAACTAATAATAGGAGATTAAAGTATGGTGACGTTAGCGCTTAAGGTTTTGGATAAAGATGGCAATACCGTGTGTGTTGGCAGCGGGGAGGACTATGTGAGCCTGGTCTGCACGGCGGAATACAGGGAGGGGGACAGGATAGTGTTGGAAACCTCCCAAAAGAATATTCACATCTGGCTGCAGGTGGATGATGCTATGGGGCCGGCATTTTGCTTTATCACAGATAATGTATCTTATGAAATTCCTTTTGGGGAAAAGCGTATCAGCTATTCACCCAAAGTATTTTCCGGCAGCAGGCATTACCTATATGCCAAATGTGCCAGGGCGGATGAAATCTTTGCCTATAGGAATCTGGCATTGAATGTCTGCGACCAGCATGGAGACACGCATTGTTATCCTCATGCTTTTGCAAATGTGGAGACAAGGGGGGAGGCGGTATTTGCAGCAAGGAATGCAATTGACGGTGTGTGCGAAAACCGTTCCCATGGGGAGTGGCCTTATGAGTCCTGGGGAATAAACAGGCAAGAGGATGCGGAGATGACAGTGGATTTTGGGCAGGAAGTGGAAGTGGATAAGGTGGCGCTGTATACCCGCGCTGATTTTCCCCACGATAGTTGGTGGAAACAAGTAACCCTTGTCTTTTCTGACGGTACCTCTCTTGACTGGAAGATGGAAAAAAGCAGCCTTCCCCATGTTCTTATTATGGAAAAGAAGAGAATTACCTGGGTAAAGCTCTGCAATCTGATAAAGGCAGACGACCCTTCTCCTTTTCCTGCATTAAGTCAGATAGAAGTATATGGAAAAATAGTCTGAGGATGTGAGGGATGGCAATGATTAAAGGATTTAAAATGAAACTGTTTCCGGGGAAGGAAGAGGAGTATGAACGTCGTCATAACCTTCTCTGGGAAGAAATGAAAGATATGATACACCAGTATGGCGGAAGCAATTATTCTATTTTTTTTGATAAGGAAACAAATAATCTTTTTGGGTATCTTGAGGTAGAGGATGAAGCGCTTTGGGAAAAAAGCACGGATACAGAAATCTGTCAAAAGTGGTGGGATTACATGGCTGATATTATGGAGACAAATCAGGATAACAGTCCGGTGAGCACAGACCTTAAATGTGTGTTTCATTTGGATTAAAAATTTGCTTTTTTAGAAATAGTAAAGAAATCTGGAAGGAGAAAGAAATGGATGCAGATATCAAATGGCTGGACGACCCGGCGGCATTTCGTGTAAATCAGCCTCCGGCACACAGTGACCATCGTTTTTATGCCAGTATGGAGGAGACGAAGGAGGGAAAAAGCATTCTCTGGCAGTCTCTAAATGGTGTGTGGAAGTTCCGGTATTCGGTAAACGCCAAGGAGCGTCCTGCGGAATTTTATAAAGTGGGTTTTGATGGGGGGGATTTTGATGAAATTCCTGTTCCCTGTCATATTGAAATGGCAGGTTATGATAAAATCCATTATATTAATACAATGTATCCATGGGAGGGACATTCTTTTAAAAGGCCGGCCTATAGTTTGGAAGGCGTGGGGGAGGGAGAAGGGATGTTCAGCGAAGCGTCCTATAATCCGGTAGGCTCCTATCTGAAAGAATTTGATCTGGAAGAAGGTCTTGTGGGAAAAAGGGTGATGGTTTGTTTTGAAGGGGTGGAACAGGCCATGTACCTTTGGATTAATGGAATCTTTATAGGATATTCAGAAGACAGTTTTACTCCGGCAGAATTTGACTTAACTCCTTACATTAAGGAAAAGGGAAATATTCTGGCTGTGGAGGTGCACAAAAGAAGCACAGCGGCGTTTTTGGAGGACCAGGATTTCTTCCGGTTTTTTGGAATATTCAGGAATGTAGCCTTGTATGCAAAGCCGGAAATTCACGTGGAAGATTTGTGGGCAAAGCCGGAAATGGACAAAGATTTTATTGGGAGCCTGGCATTAAATCTTAGAATTTCCATGAAAGAGGGCACTGTGGGAAGGGTGGAAGTAACTCTTCAGAATAAAGAAGAAAAAGAGCTGCTCTATTATAATATGCTCCTGCCGGGAAACATTAAAGCGGTAACAAAGCAGCGCACAGGGCAGGATAAGCTTTTGATGATAGATGGGCAGATGCGTTCTAGAAGTATAGGAAAGGTAATTCCCTGGGACTATCAAAATCCCAGCCTTTATCTTTTGACGATTAAGTTGTATGATGGCAGGGACCAGCTTGTGGAGGTGGTGCCTTATCCCATTGGCTTCCGGACAATTGAGATTGTGGATAAAGTGATTTATTTAAATGGGAAAAGACTGATATTAAATGGGGTTAACCGCCATGAGTGGAGCGCGCAAGGGGGCAGGTGCATCGGATTAAAGGAAATGGAACAGGATATGGAAATTATCCTGCGAAATAACATTAATGCAGTGCGCACCTGCCATTACCCGGACCAAATACCCTGGTATTATCTTTGTGATGAAAATGGTATTTATGTGATGGCTGAAACCAATCTGGAATCTCATGGAAGCTGGCAGAAAGCGGGGGCGTTAGAGCCTTCATGGAATGTGCCGGGAAGTATTTTGGAGTGGAAGGATGCAGCGCTTGAAAGAGCAAAGAGTAATTTTGAATATTTTAAAAACCATGTTTCTATCTTGTTCTGGTCCCTTGGAAATGAATCTTATGCAGGGGATAATCTGGAGGCTATGAATACGTACTTCAAAAAGAAAAAAGACGGCAGGCTTGTGCATTATGAAGGAGTATTTTGGAACAGGGATTACGATGATACCATTTCTGATGTGGAGAGCCGTATGTATGCCACCCCTGGCACAATAAGGGAATATCTGGAAAATGAGCCCCAAAAACCGTTTATTCTCTGTGAGTATATGCACAACATGGGTAATTCTATGGGAGGAATGGGGTCATATATAAAACTTCTGGATGAGTATGAGATGTATCATGGAGGTTTTATATGGGACTTTATTGACCAGGCATTGCTTGTGACAGACGAACTTACAGGAGAGAAGGCGCTCCGGTATGGGGGAGATTTTGACGACAGACCTTCTGACTATGAATTTTCGGGCAATGGGATTGTTTTTGCGGACAGAGTGGAAAAGCCGGCCATGCAGGAAGTGAGGTATTATTATGGACTACACAGATGAAAACAGACAAAAAGGAGGACAGGAGAGTGAAAGGATGCTGAAGGTTATCTATGGCGACTGTACCCTTGGGGTTTTCGGAAGTTTTGAAGGCAAAGAGTTTCATTATATATTTTCTTATGTGCATGGGGGAATGGAGTCGCTTGTGGTAAACGGAAGAGAGTGGCTGTACCGCTTTCCGCGTCCCTGCTTTTGGCGTGCAGTGACAGATAATGAC
>CAMUHA010000133.1 GCA_947088515.1 uncultured bacterium | reverse complement strand
ATACGGTCAATCTTTGTAAGGTTTTTGCTTCCACACACAGGACAAACATCCATTTCCAGCTCCTGATGGCCGCAGTCATCACAGTAAGCAAGGGATAAATTTACCCCCTCATAAAACCCCATCTCCATAGCCCTTCTTATCAGGGTCTTAATTGCTTCTATATTATAGTCTATAGGATACTTTACATATTGGATTTTTCCTCCATTGGAAAGCTCCCAGAAACGATACTCCAAATCCTGTTTCTGTATAGGGGTAATGTCCTCTGTCACATGACAGTGAAAGCTGTTGGACACATACTCCCTGTCAGAAACTCCTTCCACTATACCATATTTGGCCCGGAATTGTTTTACCTGCAGACCACACAGACTTTCTGCCGGCGTCCCATAAATGGCATAAAGGTTTTTGTCTGTTTCTTTAAATTCATTTACTTTCTGGTTAATATGCTCCAATACCTCCAGGGCAAATTCCCCATCCTCCACAAGAGATTTTCCATTATAAAGCTCCTGTAGTTCATTAAAGGCAGTAATGCCAAAGCTTGCAGTAGCGCTTTTTAAGATTGGCTTAATTTTATCCGTAAGCTTTAAATGTCCACCCAAAAAGCCTCCTTCACAATAGGCCAGCGGATTGGTAGAGGCACGCATTTCTCCCAGATAAGCGTATGTCCTAATATGAAGCTGACGGATTAAATTTAAGTAATAATCCAACACTTCATAAAAATCCCGGCTCTCCTGCCTGGATTTTGCAAGAATCATAGGCAAATGAAGTGAAACAGCTCCCACATTAAACCGCCCTACAAACACAGGCACATCTCTATCATCTGCCGGATGTATACCGCCTCTTTCATACCAGGGAGAAAGAAAGGCCCGGCATCCCATAGGGGAAATCACCTTTCCATATTGCCTGTACATACTTGCAATATAGCCCTTTCCTGTCAAAGACAGCCAGTCAGGATACATGGTTTTGGAGGAACATTTTACCCCTGCCTCAAACACATCCTCCAGCTCTTTTCCGGCCCCATGCAGATTTTCATCATACAGAAATACAATTTTGGGGAACAAAACCGGCTTTTTACAGTTCTTTTTCCCCTGCCCTTCTCTCCTGACATTTAGAAGAGAAATACTTGCAAGCTTTGCAAACCTCCCCGTACCAATACCAGCTGTTACAGTGATAAACGGATAATCGCCTCTGCTGGATGCCACTGTATTGAACTTGTATTCCCATCCCTGGAAGCCCTGCTCAAATTCCCGCCTCACATCCTCATAGGCTTCCGTTTTTGCACGTTCTTTATCAATCCCAAGTTTATCATACTTGGCAAGGCTTCTCGCATATGTCTTTTCCGCATAAGGTTCAAGGATTTTGTCCACCTCCGACACGGTAAATCCGCCATACTGCTGACTGGCAGCGCTAAGCACAATATCCCCAATCACATCAAAGGCCACATCTAAGGTTTTAGGCTCATTATACCAGATATTCCCCATTTCAAAGCCGCCGGTAAGCACACTTGCCACGTCAAAGAGACAACAGTTCATCGTATCCCGTCTTGCAGACATATCATGGACATAAATATAGCCATCCCTGCATGCCTGGATTTCTTCTGTTGTCATAAAAAACTTTTGATATAATTCCTTATTAAACTGATTAAAAATAAGGCTTCTCTTGGTGGATACAAGGGCGCTGTCCGTATTGGCGTTTTCCTTATCCCCTACATACATAATAGACTGGCTTTTTTTATACACATCATCCATCATGCGCACAAAGTCCTGCTTATAATTACGGTAATCCCGGTAGCTTTTTGCCACAATAGGCTTTACCTCTTCAAGCGCACTCTCCACAATATTGTGCATAATCGGAATCGGAATCTTATCCTCCTCCAGCTCATTTACTTTATCTACTACATACTGGCAGATATGCTTCTTTTCCTCTTTGGTAAATTTCGTAAGCGCACGGTATGCACTTTTTCCAACAGCATCAATCACCTTCTGAACATTAAACGCTTCATAGCTGCCATCTTTTTTAATTACCCTGACATCTCTGACCGGTCTGAACATTTCCCCATATTCTGTATTCTTCTCCTGCAAGTTATCCATCCCGCTTCCTCCATTTCTCTCAACTCCACGGCCGCGACGCTAAATCTAGTGTTTCAAATCATATTATAATCAATATATAGTATTCAAAATTAGTATAATGAAACCGTATGCAGATGTCAATTGGAAATTACTTTTTTGCTATTTTATCATCCCGCTGTTTCCAATAGCGGCAACTGCCTGGCCAATTTCTTCCACAGTAAGGGTCAGCGCAAAGCGCACATAGCCGCGTCCCAGCTTTCCAAAGCTGCTTCCCGGTGTACACAAAACCCCTGACTTTTCCAAAAGCTCCATAACAAAAGCTACATCATCTGTAAATCCTTCCGGAATTTTTCCCCAGGCAAACATGGTTCCTTCACTGTCTGGAATATGCCACCCAATTTTCCTAAGTCCGCCGCAAAGAGCGTCTCTCCGCCTCTGGTATTGCGCACAGCGTTCCTTAACCCCTGTATCCGGCCCTTTAAGCGCGGCAATAGCGCCATATTGAACCGGCAGAAAAGTTCCGTAATCAATCTGGGAATGGAGCTTTTTAAAATTCTGCACCAACGTTTCATTTCCCACAAGGAAACCAGCCCTTGCACCAGTATAATTATAACTCTTTGAAAGAGAATAAAACTCCACACAGTTTTCCTTTGCGCCTTTAAACTGCAGGATAGACTTGCCTATGTGTCCATCAAAAATAATATCTGAATAAGCGTTATCGTGGACAATTATTATATCATGGGCCTGGGCCCAGGGAATCAGTTCTTCATAAAAACTGTCCGGAGCTATTTTACATACCGGATTTAGAGGATAAGACACCATCATAAATTTTGTTTTACGGCAGATTTCCTCATCAATGCTTTTTAAATCCGGCAGATAACCATTTTCCGCCCGCAATTCATAAGTCTGAATATCTGCCTGGGCCAAAAGGGGGCCTATAGAAAAAACAGGATAACCAGGGTCAGGCACCAGCGCTACATCCCCAGGATTACAGAGCGTTAGTCCAATATGGGTAATCCCCTCCTGGGAACCATAAACATCTGTTACCTCCCTCTCATTTAGGGTGACGTGATAACGCTCTTTAAAGCGTTCTCTCACCGCCTCCCCAAGCTCTGGAAGCATTTTCAGGGCATATTTATAGTTGGCAGAATTTCCTGCAGCTTCCATAACCGCCTTCATAATATGGGGGTCTGTAGGAAAATCCGGCGTTCCAACTGACAGATTATAGACCTTTCTCCCTGTTTTTTCCACTTCTCTTTTCTTTTCATCCAGCAATTGGAAAATACCTTCTCCAAAATTTTTCATTCTCTCTGCTGCCTGTAATTTCATCGCCTATGCCTCCTGCCTGTAATTTCCCAGTATTTTCTTTATATGATTTATGTATCCTTCTCTTACATATTCTGGGCCTGTGATAAGCACTTTATTTCCCAGCCCGGACAACCACCCATAAAACTGACCGCTGACTGCCGCCTCAATTCTCACGCTGACAACCCCCTCCTGTTTTTTACGGATGTCCACATCCTTTCCAAACCGGTCCAGTATTATTCCAATCATATCTTCCGGCAGCTGTAAAGTCACTATCTCCGGTTCCCCACCGAACATCCCAAAGGTCCTGTTTGTATATTCGGCAATATCAAATTTTTGAAATGCCTCCACTCCCTTACGGCTCTCTCCCATTCGCTCTGTAATATGACTCATTTTGTCCACCCGGAAATGTTTAATACGTTCTTCCTCGTCATCAAATGCAATTAAATAATAATTTTCATCCTGCCAGGTAAGCGCCCAGGGGCTGACATTGTATTGCCTCCCTCCATGCCTGGGTTTTAACTCCTTTTTAATATTCCAAGCAAGATAAATAAAGTTCACAGGCACGTTATCCTGAATGGCCTTATGGATCCGGTCAACATTATAGTAAATACTTTCGTTTTCTGTCTTTACCCTTCCTGCCACAAATACCTGTCTTTGTAATTGTTTTCCTTCATAAGGCCCTGCAAGCCTTTCAATTTTCCCAATCAGTTCCCTTGATTTTTTCTGGGTTATAAACCGGGAAGCCGAAACTGCATCTGCCAAAAGCTTTAACTCCGGCAGCTCAAATTCCCTGCTTGCAAGATAATAACCGCCTCCGCTTCTTGCCTTTACATTCACAATATCATATCCAAAACAATTCAGACATTCAATATCATCATAAATGCTCTTTCTTTCCGCACAAACTCCATAAGCTGACAGCTCTGCAATAATATCCTGTGCAGACAGACAGTGCATCTCATCTGTCTTTTCCGAAAGAATTTTCAGAATATATAAAAGCTTCATTTTTTGATTGGCGGTCCTTGCCATTAAAGTATTCCCTCCAGCTCCCACAGATTTGTTATTTCATAATCAATCCTTATATCCGTTTCATTTACCTTTTGTTCAGGATTATACCAGCAGCAGGCTATCCCTGCATTATTTCCTCCCTGCATATCGCTTGAGAGGGAATCCCCAACAATCAATGTTTTTTCCTGCTGAAATCCCGGAATTTGTCCAAAACATTTTTCAAAGTATTGGAAAGCAGGCTTAGGCGCCCCCATTTCCTCTGAAACAAATATGCCATCCAAAACCAGGTCAAGCCCAGAAAGACGAAGCTTATTTCTCTGTGTGGCAGAAACACCATTTGTCACTACATACTGCCGTACCCTGCCTTTGAGTTTCACACACAGCTCATAAGCATTATCCCTGAAATAGTATGTCTCCCCCAGACGTTTCTGGTAACAGGAGGCAAACGCTTCTATAGAAATATCCCTGATGCCAAGTTTGGCAAAAAGAGAGGCAAATCTCCCTGTAAGCAGTTCTTCCTTCGTAATTTTCCCTAATTCATACTGTTTCCAGTAAGCATCGTTAATCTTTGTATAAAGAGATAGTACATTTTCTTCTATTTCCCTGCCATACTGTTTAAAGCTGGCATTCAGTGCATCTTTCTGGGATAAAGAAAAATCCAGCAATGTCTGGTCCACATCCCATAATACTATATCAAATTTTCCCATAATCCTTTCCCTGCCTGTTTCTCTACATAACCGAAGCATAAAAAACGGATATATAGAACGTGTGCCCACCAGGTACACTAACAAAAAGCGCAAAGCAGGCTTTGCGCTTCCCTCTTTTGTTATGAAATTATCTTTTCCTGAAAATAACAAACCTGCCTTGGCGCCTTCAGATATTTTTCAAGCATGCACTAAACGTCTGCAGGTGTTTTAGTATTTTCAAGCTGTCTGTCTTTATTTTTGCGAAGCTTTATTCCAATAAAAATTGCAACCCCGGCAAGCGCCACAATAACAGCCATCAACAGCAGGTAAGATAAAAAGGAATTCAAAAACAAAATTACATTTTCCATTTTTCCACCAACCCTTTCCCTTAATTTACCTTATTATCATATCATTGTGTTGGTTTTCAGTCAAGCCTATGCCACACGCCTGTGTGTAAAAAATCTCCCGCCATTTCTTCCGCCTCATATATAATCCTGGAATCATATCCCATAATTCCAAGAAGCTTTATTGCATTTCGCGTTGTGGCACGCCCTTCCTTTATCTTATAGCTAAATAAAATATCATTTTCAGCTATTTCCTCTGAAAAGTGATAATTATCATATTCATTCTCCAAAAGGTGTGTTAACTCAATATCATGAGTGGCAGCAAAACAAATACAGTTTCTTCCCGCCATACTCTTTAGTATCTGGGTGGAAGCCGCTATTCTTTCCACAGTGTTAGTCCCCCGCAGCACTTCATCTACAAAACACAAAACGGGCGCTCCCTCTTTATCAGGCATATCAAGAATCCGTTTTAAGGATTTAATCTCCACCATATAATAACTATCTCCTCCCTGCACATCATCCCGGAGACTCATTGAGGACACAACGCGGAACATCGCTCCTTTATAAGAATCTGCCAGGCAGGTATGAATGGTCTGGGCAAAAATAACATTGATTGCCGCTGTCTTCAAAAAGGTGGATTTTCCTGACGCATTAGAACCGGTAATAAGTACACTTTTATTTGTCTTTATATCATTTTTTACTGGTTCTCCAATCAGTGGATGATACATTTTTAAAGCTTTTGCCAAAATTGTCTCCGAAAATTGCGGAACACAGTAAGCCTCCAGGGATTCCCTGTAAGCGCCTATGGCAATCAAAGCTTCCAGCCGTCCTAAAACCGTAATCATCTTATCAATATCCGAAATGTGGCTTCGAACCTGTTCCAACATCTGATTAAATTTAATTAAATCCAAATGAAATCCCATCCTAAGAAAATCCAGTATCATATCAAGAGGATTGCCGGAACCTGACATTCTTCCGCTGGACATAAGTATAAAAGAACCTCTTTTAAAACGGTTCATTCCACTACTGCTCCCTCTTAAAATGTTAAATTCCTCCTTAAGCACATCCCTTTCATAAGCTTTCAGGTTTTTCACAGCTTCCAACAGACGAAACACATAAGAAAAACTGGTAACATAAGGTTCAATTTCTTCTTTTACCTTAAAATAGCTGACATTATTATATATCAAAATACAGACAAGCATCAAAAGGCCAAAAGGCAGATTTACAAACATGATTCCTATACTTGCCATCACGAGAGCTATTGCCAGATAATCAGGCAGGCTGCTTCTTTCTCCCAGATTATCCAGATAATCCAGATAATCATAAATAGAAAATTTCCCGCAGCGTCCCAATTTTCCAAAAATTACCTGATATGCCACTCTTTCATCTGGATGATTTCTGAAAAAGCTTATCAATTCTTCCCTTCGCTCCAATTCCGTTTTCTCCATACAAGGCTTGCGGAGCAGGTAGTACAAATATTCTTCTCCGGCTGCTGAATAGGTATAATTCATTCTTTTAAATATCTCATCCATATTCAGGTCATTCCAGGTAATATCATCAATTCCAAATCCTTCATTGTGTTTTAAATAATAATGGGATATATTTGCAAACTGCTCCGGTTTATATTCTCTTTTGGGCAAAACGCCATAATCCTTATACAAGCTTTGGACAAACCGTTTTTCTGACATTTTATAATTATAGTATCCCTTCAGCATTAACAGAAAAATCAGCCCTGCCATTGCCACTGCAAAAATTAAGTATTCCATATTCAGGTTCCTTCCTAAGGCTTGTTATAGGCTCCGTCTTATTCTATCCATAATATTACCGGCTTTTTCATAAATATCCTGCGGTCTGTCTTTTGTGTAAAACTCTCCCTTTTCATAGAGAATATTCCCTCCAACCATAGTCATCGCCACGTTTTGTTTACTTCCACTATATACCAGATTTTTAGCGATATTATTTAATGGCTGCATATTGGGCTGTTGTAAATCAATCATAATAATATCGGCAAGCTTTCCTGCCTCCAGCACATCTGCGTCTTTAAGTCCCATGGCGCCACTTCCGTTTACAGTTGCCATCTTAAGGACTTCCATGGCATCCACCGCCCCTGCATCCCTCTCCCTTAGTTTGGCAAGGCCTGTTACCAGAAACATTTCCCGGAACATATCAAGACAATTATTGCTGGCCGGACCATCTGTCCCAATCGCTACCAAAACGCCTGCCTTTTGGAAATCCGTTATAGGCGCAATACCGCTGGCTAATTTGGTGTTAGAGCCTGGGTTTGTAACTGCATACAGCCCTTTTTCCTTCATTATGGCAATGTCCTCCTTTGTCACGTGGACGCAATGGAATCCACCTCCGCCATAATCAAACATTCCAAGAGAATTTAAAAATGCCACAGGGGTCATTCCATAGCGCGCCTTGCACCCTGCCACCTCATCTTCTGTTTCTGAAAGATGGGCAAATACTGGCGCGCGATATTTATGAGCAAGCTCTGCAAGGCCTTCCAAAAGCGGACGGGAACAGGTATATTCTGCATGAAAGCCAAGTATATAGGACTGCAGCGGACTTTTCTTATTCAGCTTCTGGTACATCTCTTCCACCAGTTCAAGAGACTGACTGAAATTGTTTACACCCCCCACCTGCACACAGCGCATCCCCATGTCATCAAAAGCGTCTGCTATGGTTTCCGGGGTCAGGTACATATCAAACACTGCTGTAATTCCACTGGTTAAATATTCCAAAACTGCAAGCTTGGACAATACATAAACATCTTCAGCCGTCATTTTGGCTTCAACAGGAAAAATCTTGTTATTCAGCCATTCGTTTAATGGCAAATCATCCGCATAAGAGCGTAACAGCGTCATGCCGGAATGAGTATGCGCATCTTTAAATCCCGGCATCAGTAAATTTCCTTTACAATCAATCTCTCTGTCCCATATAAAAGGTTTTGGCGCTCCCCCAAAATCCCCATCGTGGTTCCTTCCATCACCTACATAAAGAATTTTATCCTCCTGTACCCAGATTTCTCCTTCAAATATTTCTCTGCCCTCTTTCATTGTAAGTATTCTGGCATTATGTAATCTTATATTCATACTTGTCCCTTCTTTATGTTTACCTTAGATTCTCCGGTCCAAAGCTTTCCGGCAGCAGTTCCTCCAATAAGAAAACTTTATAATCATTTTCACTTTTTGCCACTATCACAAAAAAGCTTTCCGGGTCTGCAAATTCCCGGATAACCTGTCTGCAGACACCACAGGGAAAGGCATATTGGGTAATAGCGTCTCCTATCGGCGCCCCCACAACCGCAATTGCCTTAAATCTCTTCCATCCTTCACTGACGGCCTTACAGATCGCAGTGCGTTCTGCACAGATTGAAGGTGTGTAAGAGGCATTTTCTATATTACATCCTGTATATATCCGCAGTTCATTCGTAAGCGCCGCCGCGCCCACCGCATAGTTTGAATACGGCGCATATGCCTTATTCCGGGCTTTAAGCGCAGAACGGATTAGTTCTGTTACCGGTATATCTGTTTTTTGTATATCTTTTTTTTCTGTTTTTATGTCCATAGGTTTTAAATGCTCCTGCCAATTAAAAATCTTTACAATATATTATACTACCACATTTTTCTGATGCCAACAGGCATTTTCCTTACCTGCGGGAATAAAAAACAACGTTCTGTGGCTTTAAGTCATCGCTTTCAGAACGCTGTTTTTTAATTAATATCTGTTATCAGAATGCCGCTATGGACCCTGTGATAAGTTCCTGAAACAAAGGAGCCGCTTTTTTGGAAGCCTCCTGCACCTCTTCATGGGTTAGCGGATTGTCTGTCATACCTGCTGCAAGATTTGCCACACAGGATATACCGCATATCCTCATTCCCATATGATTGGCGGCAATGGCTTCCACCACAGTGCTCATTCCCACCGCATCTGCGCCAAGA